>NZ_CDRSSE010000008.1:0-93843 GCF_977051555.1 Segatella sp. | reverse complement strand
CAGTTCCTCCCCCGCCCTTCTTCATTCCAAAGACGCTTACTGAAACTAAATTTCAACCACTAAAACAAGCATGTGACTATCATTATCCACTTAGTATTAATCATTAAAAAACAAAGCAAAATGAAAAAAGTAAATTGGAAAGCCATCATCAACTTCCTCATCACGGTATTAACAGCTGTAGCCAGCTCATTCTGTGTACAGAACTGCTAAAAGAAGGGAGGTTGCCATGACACAGAAACATCGTAGCATTTCACTCATCGTGATTCATTGTTCAGCCACGAGAGTGACTCAGGATTTCACATTCGAGCAGTTGGAGGCCTGCCATCTTGCCCGCGGTTTCAAGAGTATCGGTTATCATTATTACATCACGAAGGATGGTGTGGTATATCCGGGTCGTCCGGAATCGGAAGTCGGAGCCCATGCCCGTCATTACAATGCCCACAGCATCGGCATCTGTTATGAGGGAGGTCTCGACAAGAACGGCAAGCCTGCCGATACGCGTACTCCAGCCCAGAATCAGGCTCTGTATTCGCTTCTGGAGAGCCTCTGCCTCTCCTATCCTGATGCAGAGATACTGGGCCACCGCGATTTGCCGAACGTTCACAAAGACTGTCCGTCGTTTGATGTCAAGCGATGGCTGAAGGTGGTAGATTTCCACATCTAGCCGATTTTCGGAAAGGATTTCATCATATTTATTTTTTTAAGTTGATTCAAGCCCGACAGGAAGCTGCAACGCTCTCCTATCGGGCTTTAATTATTGTGTAAAGAAGAGAAATTCAAAAAAAATATGGAAAAGGATTGCATTGTATTTATTTTTTTAGTTGATTCAAGCCCCACAGGTAGTATTCCTGCGGGGCTTTTTCATCGGAGTTATATGAACTGTTTTTCAGAAAAATTACTGAGCTTTCGCAAGTTTTCGCCACACGCCCTGAAGGGCAAAAGCCTTATAAATGACTCGGTTCTTTAAAGCTTTAGCCCTTAGACTTCCAGTCGTCAATCGTCCCAGTCTTAGACGAGAAGTTGCAGCCTATCAGGTAAATCGTTCTGTTGTCTGTAGCATATTCACGGGCATATCCTTTTTCCTCGATTTGTTTCAAGGCTTCAGTTGCTGACCCATCACGCTTAAATTCGAAGATATACACAAACATTGGGGTCTCAATAATGCAATCAACCCGTCCTTCACTTTGCTCCTTTTCTATTAGAACGGTAAAACTGCTTATCATGCGAATCACCAGATAGAAGGTATATTGGAAGTATCGCTCTTTTTCCCGCTCGTCATCTTTGCGTCGCTGACTATATGGTATACTGGCGAAGAAGGAGGTGAGTAATTTCTCCAATTTGTCGCAATCTCCTGTCTTCATCGTGTTAACAACTTCTACGACCCATGCATCAGGCGATTCCTTGGGCTTCAGATAGTTGGCTGCCACCATGGTTACGAAACCAGCTTTTACTTCATCGTTTGGAAAATCCAAGAGATAAGAATCGGTATCCATGTTCCAATCCTTAATGGTGAGATAACCACTCTGGTAAATCATTGGCAATGGTGCCTCTGTATCCGCCTTGTAATCTATAAAACTGCTGGTAGGATAAAATTTCCCTGTCAATTCATTGAGGTTTTCGTCGAAGTGAGCTAATAGGCGAACCAGGTAGGTAGGCGAACCAGTACGGAACCAGAAATCACTCAGGATTTTCTTGCTCTGTGAGTTCAATATACTGAAAGGATTGTAGATATCGAGCATGTTTGGGCTAAAATGGTAACCATCGTATTTACGTTTGAGCCGGTATTTCATCTCATCCTCAGATACTTTATATCTTGCAGCCATAGCCTTGATTTGCTCATCAAAGACAGAATACAGTTCCTCTTCCGTGATGCCGCAAAGAGCCTCGTAGCGGTCGTCCATGCTGATATCATCTGGTTGGTTGAAACCGCTGAATACACTTACTTGCGAGAACTTGGTAACACCTGTCAACAGCACGAATTTCAAATCTTTGTCAGCAGCCTTGAAGACACTGTAGAAACCTTTCATGATTTCACGATGTCGGTCTTCCAACAAACGTTCGTTGCCTTCAGAATCGAAGGTCTTTAACCCTGTGTCTAAAACATCCAATAAAGGTTTGTCATATTCATCTATCAGGACAACGGCGCCCAATCCTGTCTTTTCGTGGGCAGCTTTCAAAACAGCCATGAATCGGTCTCCCAAGGTGTTGGCCAATGGGTTTCTGCCATAAATCAGTTCTTGAGTTTCAACAAAAGTCTGCAAGGTTTTTTCCAATTCGCCAGCCTGCGTAAAATCCTTGCCGTTGAAATCTATATGAAAAACAGGATATTGTTTCCATTCTTTTTCTAACGGTTCGATGGCAAGTCCTTTAAACAGTTCTTTCTTTCCTTGGAAGTAGCATTCCAAGGTAGAAATCAACAACGACTTTCCGAATCGTCTTGGACGACTCAGAAAATATATATTCCCATTGTGTACTAAATCATAAACCAAGTCTGTCTTGTCAAGATAGACATAACCATCATTTCTGATTTTTCCAAAGTCTTGTATTCCTATAGGATATTTCATATTGTTGCTTTATTTGATTTTTTGGCAAAGTTACGAAAAAAGTTGGTATCTGCAAAATAATGCGGAATAAAATGTCTTATTTTCAGATAAAAGCAATTTTGGAAAGGCTTGCATTTTATCTTAAGTAGTTAAAAGAGGGTGTGTCATGGATTTATGACACACCCTTTTTCTGTTTATCTATTTCTTCTTCGGCAAACCAATCTTCTTGCCTACCTTGAAACGGTCGAAACCTTCGCCATAAACACCGATGACGGCACTCTGGCTAACAAAGGCGGTAGGATCAATCTCATCGATAAGACGGAATATCTTCTGAGACTCACGCTGACGCGCCAATACAAAAAGCATGTGGACATCCTTGCCACTGTAACAGCCATGACCATCCATCACCGTACAACCTCGGTCGGCGGCGGTATTGATGGCAGCACTGAGCTCCAGATACTTGTCACTGATGATGAAGAACTGAACCGAACGGCGCAACGCATTCACCACATGATCTACACAGAGCGACTGCACAAAGAGGCAGACATAACCGTAAATCACCATCTCCCAATCGCGCAATACCAGATAAGAACTGGTGATGATACACAGGTCGCAAATCATGATGGCATGACCCAGGGAAATGTTCCAATACTTGTTGATCATCGCCGCTACGGTATCAGAACCACCCGTAGAACCATTGCAGGAAAGACCCAGACCGGCACTGCTGCCCATGAAGAACGCACCGATGACCGTTGCCATGAACGGCTGGTCGTGAAGCAGCGGCGTCATGCCTACCGTATGCGTCTCTATCAGACGGGTAGTTAAGGCAAAGATACCAACACCATAGATGGTCTTCAGACAGAACTTATAGCCCAGAATGCGGAATGCGATGAGAAGCAGGAACACATTGAGCGCCAGATAAGATACAGATGCCGGGATGCCAAATCCCCAGTAAAGGATAGAAGCGATACCTCCTACGCCACCCATCGTAATGTGATTGGGAAGCAGGAAGATGTTCAAACCGATACTACCTTCTATCATCGCCAGGGCAATGATAACGTAGTCGCGGATTTCATGAAGTTTTGTTTTTCTCGTCATATAAATATACGTATTTCTTAAAATGCGGTGCAAAGGTACTAAAAAATAAGTAAAAAACGGGCAGCTACGTGAAATATTACTTAAAAAACAAATCTTTTTTATGAAACCGGCACCTTAATTCGAAAAGATTTCCTATTTTTGCAGAAACTAAGCATTATTAATTATCAAAAAATTCTAGTCTATGGCTAATTACGAAAATGAAATCAACTCGTGGCCAGTCCTGAAAAACGGACTGCACTACAAATGGCTTGTCGACTACGCTGCATTCAGCGCCTTCGGTACTTTTGAACTCACAGCAGAGGAATGGGAAAAACGCGACCTTATCGTCAACTTTAAAGGTAACTCTGAACTCACTACGGAGATGGACCATCAGGAAGCCCTGAAGAAGGCTATCGAAATGGTATCAGACAAGCTGAAGAGTCTTTTGGGCGAAGAGGCAGCACAGTTTACCCTGGTCTGCATTCCTGCAGCTCTTGAGGCGCATACCAAGCGCCGTTTCAAGGAGTTCAGCGAGGAGATATGCAAGGCTACGGGCATGACCAACGCCTACCCTGCCTTCAGCTACACGCATGATGTAGATGAAGATGGCGATCCTGTAGATGAACTCCATATCGACGAGGCTTTCTTCCAGGGCAAAAAGCTTATTCTCTTTGATGACATCATCGCATCCGGCAATTCGGTAGCCAAATTTGCCGACCAGCTGGAAGGATATGGTGCCAAGGTTATACTGGCGATAGCACTGGGAAAAAAGATTTCTGACGGATATGACCAGAAATAAGATATTTTATAAATTGATAGTTTTTTAGGCACGGATTACCTTGCCTAAAAAACACCATTTATTAACAGAAAGCAATTTGCTTTCCCTTTTCTATGAACTCTGCATTCACGATGTCGATATCCTTCCACATCGCCATATCCGACTCCAATGCGGCCAGGCTTAAGATATCCTCGCCATAACTGAAGAGGCGCTCTATCATCACACCATAGGTAAGATGCTCTATCTTCTCTATCGGATGAAGAACCACCGATTCCTCAAAACTGCCTTTCTTACCATTCCGGATTTCTACCAGCAAACGGGCACGTAGGAGTTCTTTAACCGACTGGTTAATAATCTGTTGAGGTATCTTCGTTAAATCATGAATTTGCTTCGGAGTATACGCCTGCTCGCCCTGATTGAACCGGTGACATACCAGATGCATCACCAGCCCACATACCTTGATGCGCTGCACCAGTTTCAGATGGTCATACTGCAAATCGCCATCATAATAATGGATGTTCTGGTTGGTATGGCAGAGCAAGGCGCCAAAGACCACGATGGCCCAGGATATCTGGAGCCATAACAGGAACAGTGGTATGGCTGCCAGCGAACCATAGATGACATTGTAGCTGGAAAGAAAAACCTGCAGATAGATGTAACCATATTGTAGCGCCGTCATGCAGACACCCGCCAGGAACGAAGGCACCAGGGTACTGCGAACCCGGATATAGGTATTCGGGATGACATAATAGCAGAACACGAAGAACAGGAACATCGGAACAAATGCCGCCAGATGGAGAATGAACGAAGGAATGGTATCGCCGATATCCGCTATCCTATCGACATTGTCCACCATATTCACCGTCCATACATTGATGCTCGAAGCAAAGAGTATCAGCAGTCCCAGACCAAACAGGATGGTAGGATATTCGGTAACAATCTGCTTCCATGAACGCTCGCCCGTATGCCAGATATCATCGAAGGTAAGCTCTATCTTCTGCATCAGCGAAACGATGGTATAGAGAAACATCACGATACCCGTACCGATGATATAGTTGCTCTGCGTATTCTCGATATAATTATGAACGAAGTTAACGATGGTCTGCGCCACAACGGGCTGTGCCTCGAAGGTGGTAGAGAGCCAGGATTCGAGCAGAGAGGCATAGCCAAAACCACGGGCTATGACAAACATCATCGCCATGAAAGGTATCAGAGCCATGAAGGAGGCGAAAGTCAACGCAGCCACATCCCTTGCCCACATATCCTTGAGATAGAAGATGCGACCGGCAAGCATACCCATCTTGATCCAAGACTTGAGTCTGCCCCGGAAGTCTTTGATATTAGAAGAATTGAACTCTCTGATATCTTCGTAAAAACCTAGTATTCTGTCTATTACCCCCATAAGTTTAAAGTATTGGTTTCACGATAAAACATCAAATCCCTCCACAACACCACCGGGATGCCGTGAAGGGATTTGTCTTAGTAGAATTGCTTCAGTTCTATGGATTAATAGAACTTGAAGTAGTTGCGAGCATTGTTGTAAGAGATGTCCTCTACCATACGAGAGAGGCTCTCCATGTCGTTAGGAAGCAAGCCCTTCTCTACATCATTGCCGAGGAGGTTGCAGAGCAAACGACGGAAGTACTCGTGACGTGGGTAGCTGAGGAATGAACGTGAGTCAGTCAACATACCTACGAAACGGCTCAGGAGACCCAATACAGAGAGTGCGTTCATCTGGCGGGTCATACCATCGAGCTGATCGTTGAACCACCAGCCAGAACCAAACTGGATCTTGCCTGGGCAAGAACCATCCTGGAAGTTACCGAGCATGGTAGCGATTACCTCGTTGGCACATGGGTTCAATGTATAGAGGATAGTACGTGTAAGCTTACCCTCCATGTTGAGCTCATTGAGGAAGCTGCTCATAGCCTTGGCTGTAGTGAACTCACCGATAGAATCGAAACCGGTATCAGCACCGAGCTTGTTATACATCAATGTATTGTTGTCGCGGATAGCACCATAGTGGTACTGCTGTGTCCAGTCGGCAGCGTAATCCATCTCAGCGCAAACCTTGAGGAATGCATGCTTGTACTGACGGATTTCGAGAGCAGAAAGCTGCTGGCCACGCATAGCCTTGGCAAAGATAGTCTCAATCTGAGAATCTGTGTATGGCTCATCGTAGAACTCCTCGATACCGTGGTCGCTCAACTTACAGCCGTTCTCTGTGAAGAAGTCGTGACGCTTCTGGAGGGCATCAACCATATCCTGGAATGTAACGAGGTTAACACCTGCTACCTCACCGAGCTTGTTCATATAGTCAGCGAAATCTGGCTTCTCGATGTTCATAGCCTTGTCAGGACGCCAAGCTGGAATCATCTTGATTTCGAAACCGCTCTCACGTGTCTGCTTGTGGTAACGCAGGTCATCGATTGGGTCGTCTGTTGTACAAACGCACTCAACATTATAATGACGCATCAAGCCACGAGCGCTGAACTCAGGCAACTGCAACTTCTCGTTACACTCATCGTAGATTTCACGGGCTGTCTTAGGGCTGAGCTGCTTATCGATACCGAAAGCAGTCTTGAGCTCCAGGTGAGTCCAGTGATAGAGAGGGTTACGGAAAGTATAAGGCACAGTCTCAGCCCACTTCTCGAACTTCTCCCAGTCGCTGGTATCAGTACCTGTGCAGAAGCGCTCATCTACACCATTGGTACGCATAGCACGCCACTTGTAGTGGTCGCCACCGAGCCAAAGTTCTGTAATACTCTTAAACTTGTGATCATTTGCTACCATCTCAGGGATGAGGTGGCAGTGATAATCGATAATTGGCATTTTAGCCGCATGATTGTGGAAAAGATCCTGTGCAGTCTTAGTGTCGAGCAGGAAGTTTTCATCCATAAATTGCTTCATAATTCGTTATCGTAGTTTTTAAATGTTTATTTATTCACTATGAATTGTAGCGCAAAGATACAACAAATATCGGAAAAAAGAATCGTTTAAGCGAAATATTTTTGATTATTTCACTTAAACGATTACGTTGGGTTGTATTATACAATGATTCTTGTCTTATGATAGCTTTCGCGGAATTCACTTGGCGAGCATCCTTTCTTCTTCTTGAAGATACGGTTGAAGTTGCTGAGATTGTTGAATCCGCAATCAAAACCTATCTCGCTTATACTCTTGGCGGTATCTACCAGCATACGGGCTGCATAACCCAGACGGAGGTCGATGATATACTCTGAGATGTTTCTGCCGGTGTGGAGCTTGAAGAAACGACTGAACGCACTGCTGCTCATACCTGCCAGCGAAGCAAGCTCCGGCAGACGGAGTTCATCCATATAGTTCTTGGAGATATAATTCTTCACCTTCAGAATGCGTCGGCTATCGTCTTCTATCGTTACCTTGGCATAACTGCTGGAAGCCAGCGTACGGGCATTTTCGCAGCGTGACAGTTCATAGAGAATGGTCAGGAACTGCTGCACGGCATAGAAACCATCTTTCACTGAACTTAAAGAATCGAGCATTCCGTATACCTTCATGATAGCCTGCATCGGAAAGACAAGTCCCTTCTTCGCTTCCTGCATCATGCGGGTGATGCTGGCGTAGGGATTTCTTCCGAAGAGCGTTTCATCACCCATGGAGAAATCAAACTGGATGGTAATCTCACGGATGTCTTCGCTGTGGCATTCGTTCTGTTCCCATACATGCTCCAGATCAGGCGATGTGATGAGACAGAGGTCATAGTCGCCTATCACCTCCTGCGAATCGCCAACGATTCTCCTTACTCCCTTTGCATTCTCTACAAAGTTCAACTCGTACACCGAATGGTTATGGATAGGATAAGTAAACTCCTTCTTGTGTCTGTCTGCAATATAGAGCACATCCTTACCCATCAGCGGTGTTATCTCGTGTATGATTCTTCTATCTTCTGCCATGGTACTTAAGGATTAATCACTATTCTAGATATTCAAAGTCTTGAGAATGTCGCTCATCTTCTGCTTGGTAGCGATACGGGTAGGAACCAGAGGCAGACGGAGCTCGTTCTCGATGAAGCCCATATCATTGAGCAGCGCCTTTACGCCGGCAGGGTTACCATCCACGAAGAGCAGACTGTAAAGCTCGGTGAAAGAATGATGAATCTTACGCGCAGGCTCATATTCGCCACGGAACTCGAGACGGATCATACGGCTGAATGCCTTAGGCAGAGCATTGCCGATAACAGAGATAACGCCGGCTGCACCACTGGCAATCATAGAGAAGGTAAGCGCATCATCGCCACTGATAACATCAAAATTATCAGGCTTGTTCTTGATAATCTCATCTACCTGCTCCAGGCTGCCACTAGCCTCCTTCACGGCTACCACATTAGGGAAGTCGCGGGCGATACGGCAGGTGGTTTCAGGCTTCATGTTGATACCGGTTCTGCCAGGTACATTGTAGAGCACGATAGGCAGCGGACTAACCTGGGCGATGGCCTTGAAGTGCTGATAGAGACCTTCCTGAGAAGGCTTGTTGTAGTAAGGACAGATACTGAGGATACCGTCGATGCCACTCCAATCGGTGTTCTTGATTTCTTCAACGACAGCAGCAGTATTATTACCACCACAATATTTCAATATCTTGACGCGACCCTTGTTCACGTCTTTCACCAAATCTGTGATTTTATCTTTCTCTTCCTGTGTAAGACATGGAGCCTCACCAGTTGTGGCAAGGATGCAAAGGAAGTCTGCACCATTGTCAATTTGAAACTCTACCAATCGCTTGAGCGACTGATAATCAACCGAGCCATCGGTGTTGAAAGGAGTAATAAGGGCAACACCTAAACCCTTGAATATGTTCTGTGCCATAATCTATAATATCAAAATCGTTGGCAAAAGTACACAATTATTGTCAATTTGCAAAATAAAAATGAACTTTTCTTTCAAGATTGTACCATTTTTGAAAAAAATCTGTATTATTATACCATATTTCACGTTTTTTTAGTAACTTTGCACCCGAATTAAGCAAAGAACGAAGAACAAATCAAAGCTCAAAGTTCATAGCAAAAACAAAAAAAATCAAAGATAGCACATGAGATATTTCATATTCTTCGGTTACGACGGCACCAACTATCACGGCTGGCAGATTCAGCCCAATGCCAATTCGGTGCAGCAGGAGTTGCAGCGCGCCCTCTCCATCCTTCTGAGAAAGGAGATGGAAGTGGTGGGAGCCGGAAGAACCGATACCGGCGTACATGCCCGACACATGGCAGCCCACTTCGATACAGACAGGATTCCGATGGAACCCGACCAGCTGGTATACCGTCTGAACCGCATCCTGCCCCGCGACATCGCCGTATACGAAGTTAGGGAGGTAGCCCCGGAGATGCATGCCCGCTTCTCTGCCACCTCGCGCACATACCATTATTATATCCATACGCGGAAGGATCCGTTTGAGCGCCATTATTCACTGCAGATGAACTATCCCCTCAATTTCGATAAGATGAACGAGGCGGCACAGCATTTTCTGCATCACGAAGACTATGCGGCGTTCTGCAAGGCGGGTGGAGATAACAAGACCACCATCTGCCATGTAACAGCCGCCCGATGGGTACAGACCTCTCCTACCACCTGGTATTTCGAGATTACCGCCAACCGTTTTCTGAGAAACATGGTGAGAGCCGTAGTGGGCACGCTCATCGATGTAGGCAGAGAAAAGATTACGATGGAACAGTTTCTCGATATCCTGCACAACGGCAGCCGCAGCGATGCAGGCGAAAGCATGCCGGGCAACGCATTGTTCCTGGAAAGCGTAGGGTATGATTTCAAAGAATAAATGATTAGAAACACAAGGGCGCGAGCCTCATTCAACATTTAACATTCAACATTTAACATTCATAAAAATGTGGTTAGTATTAGCATTTCTCTCAGCAGCGCTGCTGGGATTTTATGATGCCTTCAAGAAGAAGGCACTTTCAGGTAACGCAGTGATTCCCGTGCTCTTTCTGAACACGCTCTTCTCATCGCTCATCTTCCTGCCGTTCATCATCTTGAGCTATACAGGAAATTCGCTGGATGGAACGATGTTTCATGTAGCAGAAGGCGGATGGGAAGTTCACAAGTACATCGTGCTCAAGAGTTTCATCGTATTGAGCAGCTGGATCTTCGGTTATTTCGGCATGAAGCACCTGCCGCTCACCATCGTAGGACCTATCAACGCCACCCGACCGGTAATGACGCTCGTGGGTGCCCTGTTGGTTTATGGTGAGGTACTAAATCTCTACCAGTGGATTGGTGTCATACTTGCTATCATCTCCTTCGCCATGCTTTCGCACAGCGGCAAGAAAGAGGGTATCGACTTCAAGCACAACAAATGGATTTACTTCATCGTGCTGGCTGCCGTGCTCGGTGCAATAAGCGGCCTCTACGACAAGTATCTGATGGCTCCACCCGAGAATGGTGGTGTAGGATTAGACAGAATGATTGTGCAGAGCTGGTACAACATCTACCAGTGTTTCCTCATGGGAGCCATGCTGCTGATGATATGGTGGCCTACCAAGAAGAATTCTACCCCATTCCACTGGCACTGGAGTATCATCTTCATCAGTATCTTCCTTTCAGCAGCCGACTTCGTATATTTCTACGCATTGAGTCTGCCTGGCGCCATGATCAGTATCGTGAGTATGATCCGCCGCGGTTCTGTCATCGTCAGCTTCCTCTTCGGTGCAGCCATCTTCCATGAGAAGAATCTCAAGGCGAAGTTCGTGGATCTGCTCCTGGTATTACTCGGAATGCTCTTCCTCTATTTCGGAACAAAGTAATGATTATAAAAAAGTCTTGCAAGCATATAGCCTGCAAGACTTTTTTTATGTTTTATGTTTTTACCAGATATGTGCACGCTTGTTCTTAGGAACAAAGAGCTTGTCGCCCTTCTTGATGTTGAATGCCTTATACCATGAATCCACCATTGGGAGGGCACCGTTTACACGAGCCTCGTTTGGAGAGTGAACATCCACGGTCATCAGATACTGCAGGTACTCAGGACGGGCATTGCCTGCCCATACACGTGCCCATGCCAGGAAGAAGCGCTGTTCTGGAGTAAATCCATCCTTCACACCCAACTTCTCTGTCTTCATCACATTCTGAAGTGCACGGAAAGCGATGTTCAAACCACCATTGTCACCGATGTTCTCACCCAGGGTCATCTGGCCGTTAACCTTCTTGCCAGCCAACTCAATCTTGTTGAAATGGTCAACCAGGATCTTGGTGCGAGACTCGAAGTTCTTCTTGTCAGCAGCAGTCCACCAGTTGTGCTGGTTACCGGTCTTGTCAAACTGGCTGCCCTGATCGTCAAAGCCATGACTCATCTCATGACCGATTACACCACCGATACCACCATAGTTCATCGCATCATCGGCTGTTGGGTCGAAGAATGGAGGCTGGAGAATAGCTGCAGGGAAGCAGATCTCGTTGGTAGTTGGGTTATAATAAGCATTGATAGTCTGAGGAGTCATTCCCCACTCAGTCTTATCTACCGGCTTGTTCACCTTGCGGGCGATTTCATCCTTTGTAAAGAACTCAGAGATATTTGCCATATTCTCGTAGAGAGAAAGGCTGTCATCTACCTGCAATCCGCTATAGTCCTTCCACTTGTCAGGATAGCCGATCTTGATGATGAAGTTCTCCAGCTTATCCTTAGCCTGTGCCTTGGTAGCAGCACTCATCCATGTAGCCTCGTCGATGCGCTGTGAAAGCGCAGTCTGGAGATTGTGAACCAGGTCGAGCATACGCTTCTTGCTGCTCTCCGGGAAGTACTTCTCTACGTAAATCTTTCCGATAGCCTCGCCCAGCACGCCGCTCACGGTACTTACAGCACGCTTCCAGCGAGGACGGTCCTGCTGAACACCGCTCATTACCTTGCTCAACTCAAAGGATACGGCACGGAAATCATCGCTCAATACGCTGGTTGCACCAGAAATCACCTTGATCTCTGCGTATGTCTTCAGATCATCCAGAGAGGTCTCTGCGAGAATCTTCTCAACCTCGTGGATTGGTTCAGGCTGACCCACGCAAATTTCCTTGAAAGCAGGGAAACCGGATGCCAGGAACACATTGCCCCAGTCGATACCAGGATAATCGAGCACGAGCTGGTTGTAGGTCATCTTGTGATAGTTCTTGTCGATGTCGCGGAGCTGTACCTGGCTATAGCTTGCCTTAGCGATGCGGGTCTCGATAGCCATCACAGCCTCCATCTTCTTCTGGGCGGTAGCCTCGTCGTTGCCTACCATCTGGAAGAGCTTCTTCATATAAGCCTTGTATGCATCACGAATCTTCTTGGTCTGCTCGTCATCGTTTACATAGTAATCGCGTACACCAAGCCCAAGACCACTCTGTCCTACCTCAACGAGGTTGTTGGCGGCATCACGAAGGTCGGCGCCCACACCGATGCCATACATCATGGTACCCTCGCCACGGAAATCGAGCTGAGCGGTAACGAGCTGATACTCTCTGCGGTCCTTGATGGCTGCAATGCGGTCGAGAGTTGGCTTGATAGGTGCCCATCCCTCCTTGTTCAGGCGAACGCTGTCCATACGGAGGTTGTAGAGCGAACCGATCTTCTGTCCGAGTGACCCCTTCTGCTGTGGCTTGGAAGCATATTCAAGGATGATGTCCTGGATGCGCTTCTGGTTCTGCTCAAAGAGATCGGTGAAAGCACCATTGTCGGTATGCTCGGCATCGAGTGGATGATTCTTCATCCAGTTGCCTGCGGCATAGCGATAGAAATCATTACCCGGCTTGATGGTCAAGTCCATGTTGGTCTTGTCAATACCGGAGCCCAACTTCTCCTGCTGGGCAAAAGCAGTTGTTGCACTGAGCAACAATGCTGCAAATAATACTTTTGTTCTCATTATTGTTTGTATTTAACTGTTTCTTTTTTTATAAGGGCGAGACCTGCAAATGTCAGGGCGCCATTCAGCATCAGAAGCTCATAGCCGAACTTATAGCCCACATACTGCGAGGTAAGGGTATCGATGGCGAAGCAGATGAGCGGACTGGCGATGCAGACCCATGGCGACCAGCGGTCGTTTACCTGACGCTTGGTGAGCAGACTGAAGGCAAACAAACCCAACAGCGGACCGTAAGTATAAGAGCAGAGGATGTAGATGGCATCTATCACGCTCGTAGAATTAATCGCCTTGAAAGCAATGATGAAGAGCATGAAGACGAAAGCCACCAGCAGATGCATACGCTTGCGGAGCTTCATATCCTCTTTCCTGCCCAATATATCCACACAGAGACTCGTAGTAATAGCGGTCAAAGCAGAATCGGCACTGGAGAAACTTGCCGCCACAATGCCAATGGTAAACAAGACCACCACCAGGTTTCCCATCACTCCCGAAGCCGCAAACATCGGCAACAGATCATCCGGAGCATCAGGCAAAGCCACTCCCTGTTTCTGAGCCAGCATCACCAGCAACACACCCAGACTCAGGAAAAGCAGATTGGCAGGCACAAAGGCAAAACCATAGCTGCAAACATCCTTCTGGGCCTCACGGAGCGACTTGCAGGTAAGATTCTTCTGCATCATGTCCTGATCAAGACCGGTCATCACAATCACTACAAAGACACCGCTGAGGAACTGTTTCCAGAAATTCTGTTTCGACATCCAGTCATCAAAAACAAAAATACGGGAATGACTGTCGTGAGCAATCGCAGTGATCGCTTCGGAAGGAGTCATGCCCAACGCCGACATCACCTGACAGATAATGAGGATGAGCGCAGCAAACATACAGAGCGTCTGAAAGGTATCCGTCCACACCAGCGTCTTGATGCCACCCTTGCGCGTATAAAGCCAGATAAGCAGTACCATGACAGGAACCGTGACCCAGAACGGAACACCAATCCCATCGAGCACGAAACGCTGCAAGAGGATACAGACGACAAAGAAACGGACCGCCGCACCAGTCATCTTGGACAAGAGGAAGAACGAAGCTCCAGTCTTATACGAACGTTCCCCCAACCGCTGCTGCAGATAACCGTAAATCGTAGTGAGATTATAGCGGTAATAGATAGGAAGCAAAAGAAAGGCAACCAGGAAATAACCCAGGATGAAACCGATGCACATCTGAAGGTAGGTCATATCCGTTCTCATCACCATGCCCGGCACACTGACAAAAGTGATGCCCGAAATAGACGCACCCACCATACCGAAAGCAACCATATACCAAGGCGAACGGCGGTTGGCACGATAGAAAGTTTCATTACCTGCCATTTTACGGGCAGTAAGATGACTGAAGAGCAGCAGCACACAGAAGTATGCCAGAACTGTGATAACGATAGCCATATTCTCTTAAATTTATATAAAAACAAAAAACCTCCGAGATCACTCTCGAAGGTTTCTGCGGTGTGTACGAGACTCGAACTCGTGACCTCCTGCGTGACAGGCAGGCATTCTAACCAACTGAACTAACGCACCATTATTATTATGGAGGAGTCGAAATGTTCAAATGAAATTAGCGGTGCGTACGAGACTCGAACTCGTGACCTCCTGCGTGACAGGCAGGCATTCTAACCAACTGAACTAACGCACCAAACTATTTTGGCAAACCAGCAAGATGATTTTGAGCGGTGCGTACGAGACTCGAACTCGTGACCTCCTGCGTGACAGGCAGGCATTCTAACCAACTGAACTAACGCACCAATCATGAAATCAAATTGAATGGCTTAGCGCTCATTTTTCATTTGCGAGTGCAAAGGTACTACTTTTTTTTGGTTCTACCAAATTTTTATGTAACTTTTTTACAGAAAATATTGAAAAAACATCGCATCCTCATATCCAACTGGGCTACAAAGCCATTGTTTCAGGACATTATTTCCCTCAAATCCAACAGATTGCAGCATTTTAGCCGCTTTTTGGTTTCTGATACCTACAATAGCATAAATCTGCTGAAGATGAAGTATATTCCGAGCATATTGCAACAAGCGTGACACAGAAGCCTTCGCGTAACCCTGCCCCTGGAACTCCTTTTTGATGACAATTCCGAGTTCGGCACGGTGATGACGGGGATCAAAATCTGTAAGATCCAGGATGCCCACCTGCTCATTCTGCTCATTCTCTACTATCAGGCGCACCTGATTGTCTACATAAATATCTGCCGAAGCACTGGTTATATAGTCGAGCAGCACCCGGCGCGAATATGGAACATTGGAAACACCCAGTTCCCAAAGCCGATCATCATTCTCTATATGGTAGAGAAAATCTAGATCTTCCAACTCTAAAGCACGTAATCTAATATTCGGTTCTTTCATAAACTACACTTATTAATAATGTACGCGCGTACCTTAATAATATAGAAATAAATCTATCCTTATAAATAACCAAATTCATCCTTATCCATCACCTCCCTATCCGTAATCACCTTACCGATGTCCTTCGTATAGGTAGCCAGTTTGATATTCTCGTCAGACCGCTGCGCAAGCTGATGCAGCATCTCTTCATAGCTCATCTCGTCAGCATCAAACAATACCTGGTTTGACAGGTCGACATGAGAAGGAGAAAAGAATCCCAGACTCTTTCTGATTCTCGCAGTCATCATCTGCGTAAAGGCTACAGAGGCACGGGCATAGATGGCAAATTTGATAGGAATACTCAAGAGATGCGACATACCCGAATAATGTTTACGGAAGAAGATAAGCATCGCCTCGTAAAACACATGAACATAGCGGAAGCTCGACTTCTGAGTACTTTCACCTTTGTAATGCAGGATATCTACAGGCAGATAATAGTTCTGATAACCACCCTTCAAGATACGGTAAGAAAGATCAATATCCTCGCCATACATGAAGAAATCCTCATCCAGCAACCCCACCTTCAGCAAGGCTTCACGACGAATCATACAGAAAGCACCGCTCACAACCTCTATCTTTGCCGGCTTATCCCATGGAAGATAACCCATGTAATAATGACCGAAACTGCGATGCTGAGGAAACCGGCTGCACAACCCCATCATCTTATAGAAAGCCACCATCGGAGAAGGTAATCCTCTCCTACTCTCAGGAGCTGGTTTGCCATTGGCTCCCAACATCCTTACACCCAGTGCACCGGCATCAGGATGAGAACGCATAAAACTGACAGCATCCTTGAGAACATGCTCGCCGATAATGGTATCCGGATTCAGCAAAAGAACCAGATCACTCTCGCTCTTGCGGATAGCAAGATTGTTGGCACGGGCAAATCCGTTATTATGCGTACAGGCTACAACATGGAGATTAGGATATCGGGAAGCCGGGAAACACTGTTCGAGATATTCCACCGTTCCATCCTGAGAATGATTATCAACCACGATAATCTCTGCCGTATCGCCACTTGCATCACCCTGCTGCCCGCACTCCAACACGCCGATAGCTTTCTCTACCGAACGCAGACACTGGGCAAGATAGTACTTCACATTATAGCTTACTATGACAACACTGAGTTTCATATCGAATATCAAATATTAGATACTGAGAGTTTAACCTTCCGCCTCTGTTGTTTCGTCCTCACATCTTCCGACAGAAGGATAGACAAAGAAGAGACAGAGAAAAAGGATGATAGCCATATATCCAAAAGCAGGCGCCATCGTCTGATAATACATAAACGTATTGATCAGCATTGGCAAGCAGAGCATATTCAAACGGGCAGTGCCCAGAGGAAGAAGTGCATCTCCCTTACGGGTTACCAACTGACGGTGAATCGCCTTGAAACTGAAGAGTTTGAGCGCCAAAGGAATTACGGCAATGGTAAGAAACTCCATCGCTACGGTTATTACATAGACCAACGTGACATCCCCTGCCAGATTAGTAGGTTCCAGAATTTCGGTCTCATAGAGCAAGACCAGCAGGAATCCTACCAACAGGACAAAGAGGAAATTGGTCATCAATATTCGTTGTACTTGTTTGATTTTCATTTTGTTGTCTTTTGTTATTGTCCAAATGGAGTTCTGTTCAGAATACTCCGTCCGAGAGTCACCTCATCAGTATACTCCAATTCATCACCCACCGAAATACCACGGGCGATAACAGAGAGTGTGACCGGATAATCAGCAAGTTTACGGGAGATATAGAAGTTGGTAGTATCACCCTCCATCGTACTGCTGAGAGCAAAAATCACTTCCTTCACCCCACCTTCAGCCACACGCCGAACCAGCGAATCTATCTCTATATCCGAAGGTCCGATACCATCCATCGGCGAAATGATGCCGCCCAAGACATGATAGAGTCCGTGAAACTGCTGCGTGTTTTCTATCGCCAGCACATCCTGCACATTCTCTACGACACAGATGGTAGAAGCATCACGCCGGGAATCAGAACAGATCGGACAGACATCCGTATCGCTGATATTATGACAAACCCTGCAATATTTCACTTCACGGCGCATCTTGGAAATGGTATCAGCAAACAACTCCACATCCTCACTCTTACGCTTGAGCATAAAAAGTACAAGGCGCAAAGCTGTTTTGCGCCCTATACCAGGCAATTTGGAGAACTCCGCCACTGCCTTTTCCAACAAAGCCGAAGAAAACTGTTGTTGCATCTTACCGGTTTAGAGATAAATACCAATACCCAGCTTCAAACCTACGGTAGAATAATCTACATGCTTCTTGAAACTCTGATCGTAGTAGACGGCTGGTTCGAGGGTAACTGACTTGCCGAGGAAGAAAGCATAACCTACCTCAACCCCTGGCATGAAATCATTATAACCACCTGAATGAGCCAACTTAACGCCGCCACCCAGATACAGACCATTCTGCTCGATATAATAGCGCGCCTGAGCACCTACTGAGAAGTAATCCTTCACGCCTTCAAGACCGGAATGATTATATTCTACCTGACCCAACAGCATCCAATCGTCTTCTACAAAGTATCCGGCCTTAGCCTGAATACCGAGATTAAGGTCCTGAGAACCATTATAACTCAAGTTTAAGCCCGTCATCGACGCACCGATATACTGTTTTCCACTTTCAAACTGAGCATGGGCAGTTGTCGAAACGACAAGTGCCAATGCTGCAATAGCTAATTTTTTCATTCGTATCATATAAATGTACGTATATTGATTAATACTTATATATAAATCTATTGTTTCTTCTGATAGCTGCGATACCAACCCAGAAACCAGACCAGGGCAATCACCAGAATAATGACACTGCCCGTATATGCCACGCTCTCACTCAAGGCCAAAGCTGTTGGCGAAATGAGGAGGAAGGTTGAACATATCACAGTCATAAACAAGGCTGGAACCAGCGTCATCACAAAAGGTTTCTTCTTCTGTACCAGATAAACCGTCAATGTCCAGAGTGTGAACACAGAAAGTGTCTGGTTAGCCCAACCGAAATACTGCCAGATGATATTGAAACCATCAGGATTCTCCATCTGCCAAACCAGAATGCCCACCGTAAGAGCAAACAAAGGAACGCAGATATAAAGACGCTTGCGCATGGAGCGCTGCTCCAAACCGATAAACTCGGCGATAATCAGACGGGCACTTCTCAAAGCCGTATCACCACTGGTAATAGGTGCTGCAACAACACCCAGAAGAGCCAGGATTCCACCAGCCACACCCAACCAGCTGGAACATACTATCTTCACAACGGTAGGAGCATCGAAGTTCTGGATAAGCGACTTGCCGCCATCAAACTGAGCGATAAACTGCTGAGCCACCTCCGGACTAACACATTCACGCCATCCACCATAATAGAAGAAATACATGGAAACCGTAGCCCATATCAAGGCAACAACACCTTCTGTAATCATGGCACCATAGAAAATAGGGCGACCCATCTTCTCATTCTTCATGCATCGGGCCATGAGCGGACTCTGCGTATCATGGAAACCACTGATGGCGCCACAGGCTATCGTGATAAAGAGGCAAGGGAAAATCGGACTCTTCTGTACAAAAGACTCCGTTCCCAACCAAGCCGGATTCTCATTGAGGTTGCAACTCTGCAAATTGCTCCAAAGTTCAGGCAATGAAGGCCACTTCACAAAGAGACCTATCATCAGAGCACCCGCCATAAAGAGAAGCGAGAAGGCAAAGAGCGGATAAACCTTACCGATAATCTTATCGATAGGCAGTAATGTAGCAATGACGTAATAAACGAGAATCACCACAATCCAAAACATCTGGCTGCCCCAGAATGCATCCGTATTACAAATGCCACTCATAATGATAGCCGGACTGTATACAAACACAGCTCCCACCATCATCAGCAAAAGTACCGAAAAGACCAACATCACTTTCTTGGTGCGTCCACCCAAATACTTACCTACCAATTCCGGCAAACCAGCTCCACCGTTACGGATACTGAGCATACCGCTCATGTAATCATGCATGGCTCCTGCGAAGATACACCCGAAGATAATCCACAGATAAGCTACCGGTCCGTACCAGGCACCCATAATGGCACCGAAGATAGGACCCGTTCCTGCAATGTTGAGGAACTGAATCATGAAGATTTTCCAACTAGGCAGTACCATAAAGTCGACCCCATCGGCTTTGGTCACTGCAGGCGTAGGACGGTCATCAGGACCGAACACATGCGCCACAAACTTTCCATAAAGAAGGTAACCCAATACAAGGGCGACCAAACTAATAACGAAACTGACCATTTTTCTTTTATTGCTTAAAAATTTCTCTCTTTTCGGTGCAAAATGCACTTTATTTTAATATTTCAACCGCAAAAGTAATATTTTTATTTGAAATAAAAAAAAATATTGGTATCTTTGTCGCCAAATTGTAAGATTATGAAGAGATTTAAGATATTTTTTATCGTTTTATGCTCTGTTTTGACCGCAAAAGCCCAGAGTATCGTGTTCAATAACCAGGTGCCGAAACATGAAGTAAGAGCTGTATGGCTGACAACCATAGGAGGTATCGACTGGCCACACTCTTATGCCCAGTCTTCTTATTCTGCCGAAAAGCAGAAAAAGGAACTGACGGATATACTGGACCGGTTACAGCAGGCTAAAATCAATACCGTACTGATACAGACCCGCGTGAGAGGTACCATGATTTATCCGTCGGCATACGAACCTTGGGATGGATGTCTGTCAGGATTTCCGGGCAGAAGTCCGGGCTATGATGCCCTGCAGTTTGCCATCGACGAATGCCATAAGCGCGGTATGGAACTGCATGCCTGGGTGGTAACCATCCCTGTAGGAAAATGGAACGCACTCGGCTGCAAAACCCTCAGACAGAAGATGCCGAAACTCATCAAGAAGATTGGAGTTGACGGATACATGGATCTGGAAAACAGCCGGACAGGTGATTATCTGTCAAACATCTGCAGAGAAATTACACATAAATATAATGTAGACGGTATTCATCTCGACTACATCCGTTATCCGGAAACCTGGAACATCAAGGTGAGCCGGGAACAGGGACGCCAGTATATCACTAACATCGTAAGAAAGATTCACGATGCAGTGAAGGCAGAGAAACCTTGGGTTAAGATGAGCTGCTCACCTGTAGGAAAGTCTGATGACCTGAGCAGATACCGGAGCTTTGGATGGAATGCATACACGAAGGTTTGCCAGGACGCACAGGGCTGGCTCAAGAGCGGTCTGATGGACGAACTCTTCCCTATGATGTATTTCAAGAACGAACACTTCTACCCTTTTGCCATCGACTGGCAGGAACAGAGCCACGGCAAGATTGTGGTTCCAGGGCTGGGCATTTACTTCCTCGACCCGAAAGAAGGAAAGTGGAGCATCAATGACGTGACGGCAGAAATGTATCACATCCGAAACCTCGGAATGGGGTATGCTTTCTTCAGAAACAAGTTTCTCTTGGACAACAAACAGGGTATTCTCGACTTTACCCAACGTTTCAATCCATACCCTTCATTGGTTCCGCCGATGACCTGGGCAAGCAAGAACCAGCCGGAACAGCCACAGCAATTATCGGTAATCACCACCGGCAACAAGGTATCAGTTTCCTGGAATAATCCTTCAAACTATACAGATGGCACTAAAATCGCAACCCCTTATATATATAATAATGTATACGCGAGCAAGAAATATCCGGTTGACATCACCAATGCGCGCAATCTGGTTGCCACACGAATCATAGGAAATTCGTTCAAAATAGAAAATCCTGATGCAAAACATCTGTTTATTGCCGTAACTTCAATGGATGGATATGGCATAGAAAGTCTGCCTACCCAAGAAAAAGAGGAAGAGAATCCACTTTTTGCCCAAAGCACGGGAGCAGCGAAATTACTCGAATGTGACGGAAAGAAGGTATATCTTGCAGAAACTACCAAAAATCTCGTTTTTGACGTCCTGATGATCGAAACCCTGCAAGGATGCTATATCCTGCACCTCCAAACAAAGGATAACACACTAGATGTTAGAAACTTAAAGGATGGAACGTATCGCGTGGTAAGCATCAACAAGAAGGGGTATAGGCATACATTAGGAACCTTCAAAATGAAGAAAAGTTGATTTTTTTCGAAAAAAGTTGCGAAAAAATTTGGTGGAATCAAAAAATAGTAGTACCTTTGCACTCGCAATTCAGAAATGAGGCATTTTAAATGCTGCACCCTTAGCTCAGTTGGTAGAGCAACTGACTCTTAATCAGTGGGTCTAGGGTTCGAATCCCTAAGGGTGTACAAAAGATAAGAATTGGCTCCGTAGCTCAACTGAATAGAGCACTTGACTACGGATCAAGAGGTTCAAGGTTTGAATCCTTGCGGAGTCACTCTCCTATCAAAGCTTCACTGAAACAAACGGTTTTGGCTCCGTAGCTCAACTGAATAGAGCACTTGACTACGGATCAAGAGGTTCAAGGTTTGAATCCTTGCGGAGTCACCAACAAACAGTTGCACCCTTAGCTCAGTTGGTAGAGCAACTGACTCTTAATCAGTGGGTCTAGGGTTCGAATCCCTAAGGGTGTACAAAAAGAGCATTTCTTTATTGAAATGCTCTTTTTTGTTTATACACCTCTCTATCGTTTTAATATCACCTTTTAATATCACTTTATATCTCTTTAAATATCACTATAAAAAAGTTGCAGCCATCCAAAGTTTACACCCAGACAACTGCAACCAATTTACCAATCAAAAATATCTAAAATCTTATCTCGTCATCATCATACAACTCTACTATCAACAGAAGAGCCAGTAAAGAACTGCCAGCACGACAACCATCACCACAGCCACCATTGCTTTAATCATGCAGGTAGCTACCTTCTTCAATATAAACAGTCCTACAACCAGAACTACCAATACCAGTGCATAATATCCAAAATCATTCATATCACATTATATATACAAATTACCAATCAATATCCATCACCCTATTAACGATCATTCTTCAATGCCCTGCGGAACTCTGCCGGTATCGGAGTTTCAAATTCCATCGGCTGATGTGTAACGGGATGATAGAAACACAGTACATAGGCATGAAGACACAAACGCTGGCATGGATCATCACCATTACCATATTTGATATCACCACACACCGGATGCCCCATATCGGCTGTATGAACACGAATCTGATTCTTACGGCCCGTTTCGAGTTTGAACTCGACCAGAGAATGAGCCGTAGTACGCTCTAATGTATGGAAATGGGTAACAGCATACTTGCCGCCATTATCCGTATCGCTACTGTAAGTAATATACGCCTTATTATCTTTCAGCCAGTTGGCAACGGTACCTTCATCTTCTTCCATCTCTCCGGAAACCAGAGCCACATACCTGCGGTCGTACACATTATGATGCCAATCATCCTCCAAAGCTAACTCCGTCTGCTTATCCTTGGCATAAATCATCAAGCCCGAAGTATCACGGTCCAGACGGTGAACTACATGCGCCTGACAATTCTGGCGAGTCTTATGGAAGTAATCATCAAGTACCGTTTTCACATTCAAAGTAGAATGACCGGCTGCCATACTCAAGATACCAATGTTTTTCTCGACAACAATCAGATATCTGTCTTCATAAACAATCTTAAGGTATCTGCTTTTAAACACCTCCTGGTTCTTCTTTGTCTTGCTCACACTTACCTTCATGTCTGGTTTCAGGGCATAATCAAACTGAGTGATGGTCTTTCCATCCACCTTGATTCCCCTACCCTGCAGAGTCTGCTTTACCTTGGTCTTGCTAGGACCTTTCACATTCTCCATCAGCCATTCCAGCAACGGAGCAGACTTCTCCACCTTATAGTGGTCGTACTCATTGGGGTTTCCGTAGCCATAAGCATTATTGGCATGCTTATTAAAATTTCCTTTTCTATTTTGTTGTCTCATATTGTTATCGATATCATTTTCTTAACACGAAAAACACAGAATCAATGCTGCATTTTCTCCGTTTCAGCCTACAAAAGTAAGACTTTTCTGCAAAATAACAAAAAGCCACCATGTTTTTAACTAAAAATTAGTAACTTTTGCCAATAAATCATTGTGTTTCAAATATTTTTTTGTAATTTTGCAGCTGAATTAATGATATAATCAGAATAAAAGATATTTAGGAACAAATAATGATTACAGTACAAAATCTTGCGATCCAATTCGGAAAGAGAGTGCTTTACAAGGATGTAAACCTCAAGTTCACTCATGGTAATATTTATGGTATCATCGGTGCTAACGGCGCCGGAAAATCTACTTTCCTCCGCGCTATCAGCGGCGACCTTGAACCAAACAAGGGTACAGTAGAAATGGGACCAGGCGAGCGCCTTTCTGTCTTGGAACAGGACCACTTCAAATATGACGATTTCCGCGTGATGGATACCGTTCTGATGGGCCATCAGCCATTATGGGAAAACATGAAGGAGCGCGAGCGCCTCTATGCTAAGCCAGAGATGACAGAAGAAGATGGTAACCTCGCTGCTGAGCTGGAGCTCAAGTTTGCAGAAATGAATGGTTGGGAGGCTGAAAGCAATGCCGCACAACTTCTGCAGAACCTCGGCGTAAAGGAAGACCGCCACGACAAACTCGTTGGAGATCTCTCTAACACAGAGAAGGTGCGCGTGATGCTGGCAAAGGCACTCTTCGGCAACCCAGACAACCTCCTTCTCGATGAGCCTACCAACGACCTCGACCTCGACACTGTTGAGTGGCTGGAAGACTATCTCAGCAACATTGAACAGACCGTACTCGTAGTATCTCACGACCGTCACTTCCTCGATGCTGTAAGTACCCAGACCGTAGATATCGACTTCGGTAAGATTACGATGTTTGCAGGTAACTACTCTTTCTGGTATGAGAGTTCTCAGTTGGCTCTCCGCCAGGCTCAGAACCAGAAGATGAAGGCTGAAGAGAAGAAGAAGCAGTTGGAAGAATTCATCCGCCGATTCTCAGCTAACGTTGCCAAGAGTAAGCAGACAACATCCCGCAAGAAGATGCTGGAGAAACTGAACGTTGAAGAAATCCGTCCTTCAAGCCGTAAATACCCAGGCATCATCTTCCAGATGGACCGTGAGCCAGGTAACCAGATTCTGGAGGTAGAGGGACTGAAAGCATGCGACGAAGACGGAACAGTGCTCTTCGACAATGTAAACTTCAACATAGAAAAGGGCGAGAAGGTAGTATTCCTTTCTCACAACCCTAAGGCGATGACCGCACTCTTCGAAATCATCAACGGCAACCGAAAGGCTGACGCAGGTGACTACAAGTGGGGTGTTACTATCACAACAGCTTATCTCCCACTCGATAATACAGAATTCTTCCAGAGCGACAAGAACCTGGTAGACTGGTTGAGCCAGTATGGTCCAGGTAACGAAGTTGCCATGAAGGGCTACCTCGGAAGAATGCTCTTCAGCGGCGAAGAAGTACTGAAGAAGGTAAATGTCCTCTCCGGAGGTGAAAAAATGAGATGTATGATTGCACGCATGCAGTTGCAGAACGCCAACTGCCTGATTCTTGATACACCAACCAACCACTTGGACCTGGAGAGTATTCAGGCATTCAACAACAACCTGGTAGGTTTCAAGGGCAATATTCTCTTCTCTAGCCACGACCACGAATTCATCAACACCGTGGCAAACCGCATCATCGAGCTCACTCCATCAGGCACCATCGACAAGCTCATGTCTTATGATGAGTATATCTACGATGAAGCTATCAAGGAGCAGAAGGCTAAGATGTACGGATTCTAATCAAGAAAGTCATTCAGCTGTTTTAAACAGCAACCACAAATTATCTTATAATTTAATAGTGCCAATTCGATGAGAATCGGGTTGGCACACTTTTTGTCAAACAACCAATAATAAGAATTATCATGTTTAAAAAATTTAAGACTATGTCAAAAGAAAAAGAAATCAATATAGAGGACGGAAACGTTCAGGAGACTGTTCAGAACGAAAATAATGAGCAGACAACACAAAATGAGAATACTGAGGAAAATCAGAATA
The DNA here is from genome assembly GCF_977051555.1 of Segatella sp. Taxonomy (NCBI): domain Bacteria; kingdom Pseudomonadati; phylum Bacteroidota; class Bacteroidia; order Bacteroidales; family Prevotellaceae; genus Segatella; species Segatella sp. Next base: position 68,080 of record NZ_CDRSSE010000008.1, on the reverse strand, counting down.
CTGACAACAAGGCAGAAGAAGGTGACAGCAATACAGACGCTGCTGACAAGAAGGCAGAAGAGATTGATCCTTTAACAAAAGCACAGCAAGAGGTAGAGGAACTCAAGAAACTGTTGCTCTATAAGACTGCTGAGTTTGAGAATTACCGCAAGCGTACCCTCAAAGAGAAAGCAGAACTGATTTTGAATGGCGGCGAGAAGACTGTAGCTGCTATTCTGCCTATTCTCGACGACTTTGAGCGTGCCATCGCTGACAAGAGCGAAGACCCTAAGGCTATCAAGGAAGGTGTCCAGATGATTTTCAACAAGTTCGTAAAGACACTCGAAGGTCTTGGCGTAAAGAAGATTGAAACCAACGACAAGGATTTCGATGTAGATTTCCACGAGGCTATTGCTATGGTTCCGGGAATGGGCGATGACAAGAAGGGAAAGATCATTGACTGCGTCCAAACAGGTTATACGATGAACGACAAGGTGATTCGCCATGCCAAAGTAGCTGTAGGTCAGTAAGAAAGAAATATCAAGAATTATTTTTCAAAATCCAGAACATTCCATTAGAATTCTGCAAGAAAATTCAATATTTGAAATAAGCAAATGGCTAAGAGAGACTATTATGAGGTGCTGGGCGTAGACAAGTCGGCATCAGAAGACGAAATAAAGAAGGCGTATCGAAAGATAGCCATCAAGTATCATCCAGACCGCAACCCTGGCAACAAAGAGGCGGAAGAGAAATTCAAGGAAGCTGCCGAAGCTTACGAAGTTCTCCACGATGCCCAGAAGCGCCAGCAGTATGACCAGTTTGGTTTCGACGGCCCACAAGGTGGATTCGGCGGATTCGGCGGTGGTGCCAGCATGGACATGAACGACATCTTCTCTATGTTTGGAGATATCTTTGGCGGACACGGCGGTTTCAGCGGCTTTGGTGGCGGCGGATTCGGTGGCGGCTCACAGAAGCGGGTTTACCAGGGTGGCGACCTTCGCGTAAGAGTAAAACTGACTCTCCAAGAGGCAGCAACAGGTGTTACCAAGCGCTTCAAGATTCGCAAGGATGTAACTTGCTCTGCATGTCACGGAACAGGTTGCGAAGGTGGTGCCCAGCCGGAAACATGTCCGGAATGTCATGGAAGCGGCTATGTCTTAAAAACGGTGCGCAGCATGTTCGGCATGATGCAAACTCAGGCTGCATGTACAAAGTGTGGCGGTGAGGGAACTATCATCAAGAACAAATGTAAGGAATGCGGTGGCGACGGAATCGTGAAGGGCGATGAACTCGTAGAAATCAACATTCCTGCAGGTGTCGACAACGATATGGTTGTTACCGTTGAAGGAAAGGGTAACCAAGGCAAACACAATGGTCTCTACGGAAACCTACAGGTAATGGTAAGCGTAGAAAAGAACGATGATTTCGAGCGTGTTGGTCAGGACTTATACCATAATCTTGTTCTTGACTTTGCAACTGCCACTTTGGGTGGCGAGGTAGAAGTCCCTACCTTGGATGGCAAGACTAAGATCAAAATAGAACCAGGCACACAACCAGGCAAACAGATCCGTTTGCGTGGCAAAGGTATGCCGGCTATTCAGGGATATGGTTATGGCCGTGGTGATATTATCGTCAATATTACCGTTTTCATACCAACCTCTCTGACCAAAGAAGAAAAGGATCTTGTTGTGAAATTCAAGGAATGCGATAATTTCAAAGCAGATAATGCAGAGAAGAAATCTCTCTTTGAAAGTTTCAAGAATCTCTTTAAAAAATAAACAGTAAAGAGCAATCCCCGAAGAGGGCGAACTATCTTCGAAAGAACGGTTCGCTCTTTTCGGGGATTATCTGTATATATAATAAGGTATAACATATAACATGAATTATCAAGAAACAGTTGAATATCTTTTCACCAGCACGCCGGTTTTTGAAAAGATTGGAGCCAAGGCATACAAACCTGGGCTTGACACGATGTATAAAATGGATGAACACTTCGACCATCCTCATAAGCAATATAAATGTATCCACATTGCAGGAACCAACGGAAAAGGTTCATCATCTCATACCCTTGCAGCAATCCTACAGAGCCAGGGCTATAAGGTCGGCCTGTTCACATCTCCACATCTTGTAGATTTCAGAGAACGCATTCGCGTAAATGGTGAGATGGTAAGCGAAGAGTATGTAATCGACTTTGTAGAAAACAACCGGAATTTCTTCGAACCGCTACATCCTTCGTTCTTTGAATTGACCACCATGATGGCATTTCAGTATTTTGCAGATCAAAAGGTAGACTTTGCCGTCATCGAAGTTGGATTGGGAGGAAGACTGGATAGTACCAACATCATCACTCCTATCCTATCCGTTATCACGAACATCAGTTTTGACCACACCCAATTCCTCGGGAATACACTCGGCGAGATTGCAGGCGAAAAGGCGGGTATCATCAAGCCACAGATTCCTGTCGTTATTGGCGAATGGAACGAAGAGACCCAACCTGTGTTCATCAAGAAAGCCCATGAGCAGAATTCTCCTATCCATTTTGCACATACAACTGACGCAGACATGAACTTCGAACTGAAAGGCAACTATCAGAAAAAGAACTTCTGCACCATATCCGCAGCCGTAGAATGCCTGAAAGAAGAAGGAATAGAAATAAAAGATGAAAGCATCAAGAACGGCTTCGAACATGTATGCGAGTTGACAGGCTTACGTGGCAGATGGGAAAAGCTCAACGAGCACCCTCTCACCATCTGTGATACAGGACATAATCTTGCCGGATGGGAGTATCTGGAACCACAGATTGCATCTATCAAAGCCGATACGAAACATATCGTATTCGGAATGGTTGACGACAAAGATGTAGAGCATGTAATGGGACTTTTAGAAAAGTTGCCAAAAGAAAGCACTATTTTCTATTGGACACAGCCATCAACAAAAAGAGCAATTCCTATAGACAAATTATACGGATACGCACAAAAGCACGGCTTGAGCGGAACATGCTATCAAACTATCGCACAGGCATTTAACGCAGCAAAAGCAAACGCAAAAAAAGATGATTTTATCTTTATTGGCGGATCTAGTTATGTCGTTGCCGATTTGCTCTCAGAATCGTTTTAGGATTTTTTAAATCAAAAAGTTCATAAAATATTTGTAATACTCATTTTTTTTTAGTTACTTTGCAGTACATTACTTAAACCAAAGTAAGGTAACTAAAAAAAGTGAGATATTATGAATACAGAACCAGCAAATAAGTGTGGTTTGAAAAGAGAAGATTTTCAGACCACAGTGAATGGCAAGAAGACTGATCTCTTCGTGTTGAGAAACAAGCAAGGCAACGAAGTTGCAGTGACAAACTATGGTGGAGCAGTCGTAGCCATCATGATGCCAGATAAGGACGGCAACTATGCCAACCTCATCCAGGGTCATGACAACATACAGGACGTCATCAACTCACCAGAGCCATTCTTGAGTGTGCTCATCGGTCGTTATGGCAACCGTATCAAAGAAGGCAAGTTCATACTTCACGGCAAGGAGTATCACTTGGCATGCAACAATGGTCGCAATCACCTGCATGGCGGACCTACAGGTTTCCACACCAAGGTTTGGGATGCAACCCGCATGAGTGATAGCGCTGTCGTGTTAAAATATACGAGCCCTTATGGTGAAGAAGGCTTCACAGGTGAGTTGACAGTTTGGGTAGCTTACACTTTGACCGACGACAATGAGTTCGTTATCAAGTATCAGGCTACAACCAACAAGACTACCATCTGCAATCTGACACACCACGCTTTTTTCTCAATCCAGGGTATTGCTAATCCTACCCCAACAGTTGACAATATCATCTGTGAGGTAAACGCAAACTACTATCTCCCTATCGATGAGTATTCTATCCCTACAGGTGAGATTTTGAAGGTTGAGGGAACACCATTCGATTTCCGTACACCAAAGCCAATTGGTCAGGATATCGATGCAGACAACGAGCAGATCAAGAACGGTCAGGGCTATGACCACAACTATGTATTGAACAAGACTGAAGAAGGCGAGCTGAGTTTCGCTGCCCGTATAAAAGACCCTGTAAGCTGCCGTACCATGGAGGTTTATACCACAGAGCCAGGTATGCAGATGTACACAGGTAATTTCCTTGAAGGTATTTCAGGACAGTTTGGTGCAACATTCCCACGTCGCAGTGCAGTCTGCTTCGAGGCACAGAAGTTCCCAGACACTCCAAATCATACCTATTTCCCAAGTTGCAGATTAAATCCAGGTGAAACATACACCCAGAAGACAATCTATAAATTTGGAATAGACAAATAAATTAGAATAAATCATGGAGCAGGTACTCTAAACAGCACTTGCTCCTTTTTCGCGCTTGAATGACAAAATCCATTCAGCACGATAGCAATCTTAAAGAGAAGTCTTAGCGTCTTTAAAGAAGAAACAACCTCTTAGAAGAAAAGAGTATCAACCTCTTCTACAATAAAAGAGAATCTATAACCTCTTCAAAAAGAATACGAACAAGCTTTTCGCAAATAATAATAATAACAAATAACAATATCAACTATCAAAAAAAATGGAAAACCAAAGTAAAAATGGCAATATCATCGCCATTATCACGATGATGTTCCTCTACGCCATGATTTCGTTCGTAACGAATTTGGCTGCTCCTATCGGAGTTATTTGGAAAAATGTATTCGCTGACAGCGGAAGTGCCAACATGATCGGTATGTTGGGTAACGCCATGAACTTCTTGGCTTACCTCTTCATGGGTATCCCTGCAGGTAAGTTGCTCACCAAGATCGGTTACAAGAAGACCGCCCTCACCGGTATCGCTACCGGATTCGTAGGCGTGCTCATCCAGTTCCTTTCAGGAAAGTTCGGTGCCGACATCTCAGGCTTCGCTATTTACCTCTTCGGTGCATTCATCTCAGGTTTCGCAGTTTGTATTTTGAATACTGTCGTAAACCCAATGTTGAACCTTATCGGTGGTGGTGGTAACCGCGGTAACCAGCTGAACCTCATCGGTGGTACATTGAACAGTTTATCAGGAACTTTAACCCCAATGCTCGTTGGTGCCCTTATCGGTACAGTTACTGCTAATACCAAAATGGTAGATGTAAACCTCGTGCTTTACATTGCCCTTGCCGTATTCGCAGCAGCATTCGTTATCTTGAACTTCATCCCTATCCAGGATCCAGAGATGGGTAAGACTACAGACAAGACTGTATTCGAGCATTCACCATGGGCTTTCCGCCACTTCAACCTCGGCGTTATCGCAATCTTCGTTTATGTAGGTGTTGAGGTAGGTATTCCTGGAACATTGAACTTCTACATTTCTGATACTACAGCAAATGGTGGTGGCTTCATCAATGGTACAGCCTTGGCAAATGCAGCAGCTATCGGTGGTTTCGTTGCAGGTACATACTGGCTTCTGATGCTGGTTGGTCGTCTTTGCTCTAGTTTTATTGCTGACAAGGTGTCTAGCCGCATGATGATGATTATCGCCAATGGTGCAGGTATGATCTTTATCGTCCTCGCCGTACTTCTCGGCAAGTCAACGACAGTAGAAATGCCTGTATTTACAGGTACATCATTCCAGATGGTAACAGTGCCTATCGCTGCCATGTTCCTGGTACTCTGCGGTCTCTGCACATCTATCATGTGGTCTTCTATCTTCAACCTCGCTACTGAGGGACTTGGCAAGTATACAGCCCAGGCTTCAGGTATCTTCATGATGATGGTAGTAGGTGGCGGATTGATGCCATTGGTACAGAACTTCATCGCAGACAACGCTGGCTATATGGCTAGTTACATTGTGCCTCTCATCTGTATGGCATACATGTTCTTCTATGCTGTAGCTGGTTGCAAGAACATCAACAAGGATATTCCTGTTGATTAATAACACTAAATAAACTAGCCCTAAGGCTTAATAGTCTTGGGGCTAAATCTTATAATAAATCTTTAGTAACAACACAACAAAAACTTAACTAATTATGGATATTGAAAAAGTAAGAAGCCGCTTCATCAAGCATTTCGATGGTAAAACAGGTAACATCTACATGTCACCAGGTCGTATTAACTTGATTGGCGAGCATACCGATTATAATGGTGGATTCGTTTTCCCAGGTGCAGTAGATAAGGGTATTATGGCAGAGATCCGTCCTAACGGAACAGATACCGTCATGCTCTACTCTATCGACTTGAAAGATCGTGTAGAATTCAAGGTTAATGATCCAGAAGGTCCACGCGCTTCATGGGCACGTTACATCTATGGTGTTTGCCAAGAGATGAAGGCTTTGGGCGTTGACGTGAAGGGTTTCAATGCAGCATTCTATGGTGATGTGCCTCTCGGTGCAGGTATGTCTTCTTCTGCTGCTCTTGAAAGTTGTTTTGCTTTTGCTTTGAACGACCTCTTTGGTGACAACAAGGTTTCTAAATGGGATCTCGTTCTCGCTGGTCAGGCTACTGAGCACAAGTATGTAGGTGTTAACTGCGGTATCATGGACCAATTTGCTTCTGTTTTCGGCAAGGACGGTAAGTTGATGCGCCTCGATTGCAACAGCCGCGAATTTGAATACTTCCCATTCGAGCCTAAGGGCTACAAGCTCTGCCTGGTAAACTCTAAGGTAAAGCACGAGTTGGCAGGTTCTCCATACAACGACCGTCGCAACTCTTGTGAAAATGTGGTTAAGCACATTGCAGCTAAGCACCCAGAGGCTAAATTAGAAACTCTCCGTGATTGTACATGGGAGCAGTTGGAAGAGGTTCGCGCTGAGGTAGGCGAAGAAGACTACAGCCGTGCTCACTTCGTATTGGGCGAGAAAGACCGCGTTTTGGCAGTCTGCGATGCTCTTGAGAAGGGTGACTACGAAACTGTAGGCCAGAAGATGTACGAGACTCACCACGGCTTGAGCAAGGAATACGAGGTAAGCTGCGAGGAACTCGACTTCTTGAACGATGTTGCCAAGGAGAACGGTGTTACTGGTTGCCGTATCATGGGTGGCGGCTTCGGTGGCTGCACCATCAACTTGGTAAAAGACGACATCTACGACAAGTTCGTTGAGGACGTTACAGCTAAGTTCACAGCCAAATATGGTCATGCTCCTGAGATTTACCCAGTAATCATCTCTGAGGGTTCACACAAAGTTTGCTAATATATACATTATATAATTTAAGGAACTGCAGTTAGTATTTGCTAACTGCAGTTTTTTTTGTCCCAATTTAGCCAAAAACAGGCGTTTTCATACAAATAGTGTTAAAAAGACACTTTAGAAGAAAAAAAGTTAGGGAAAACGCTTGCAGATTCGAAATAAAATTGTAATTTTACACCCAAAATGAATAGACAATTTAAAAACAGCCTAAAAATGAGTACATTTAAGACCCTATTTATGGGAGTTGGCTTTGCGGCAATCGCTACCCTCTCAGCTTGTTCATCAAGCAGCAATGCAAGTCTCACACAATCTGGTTTGAATCCAGCAGATTTCGATTCAACAGTATTGGGCAAGAAGACTGAGTTAGTAACTCTCAAGAATGCAAACGGCATGGAAGTTTGCCTCACCAATTATGGTGGACGCGTCGTTTCCATTTCCGTTCCAGACAAGGACGGAAAGCCAACAGATGTGGTTCTTGGTTACGATAACATCCATCAGTATGCTGATACCCTCAACTCTCCTTCAGATTATGGTTCTTCTGTAGGACGTTATGCCAACCGTATCAAGGATGCTAAACTTTCACTTGCCGGTTCTACATACCAGTTGAAGGCAAATGATAATGGCAACTGCCTGCATGGTGGTGGTGCTACAGGATGGTTGAACCAGGTTTACGACATCACAGAGAAGAACGACTCATCCGTTACCTTCACTATCAATGCGAAGGATGGCGAGAATGGTTTCCCTGGCAACGTAACAGCAACAGCTAAGTATACCGTCAAGAGTGACAACACACTCGATATCGAGTTTGGCGCCACAACAGACAAAGAGACCGTTGTCAATATGACCAACCATAGTTACTTCAACTTGAATGGCGATCCATCTAAGGAAGGATTCGATCAGGTAATGTACATCAATGCAGATAAGTTCACTCCTGCAGATTCACTTTACATCCCAACTGGTGAAATCAAGAATGTCGAGGGAACCCCTATGGATTTCCGTAAACCTGCAGAAATCGGCAAGAAAGTTGATTATAACTTTGATCAGATTAAGAACGCCACAGGTTACGACCACAACTGGTGTTTGAACACATATAAGAATGGTAAGGGCGATGACAAAACAGTTTGCGCAAGCCTCTACTCACCAAAGAGCGGTATCCTTCTTGAAGTATTTACCAACGAGCCTGGTATTCAGGTTTACACCGGTAATTTCCAGGGCACAGGTATTGCCTGCAAGCATGGCATCAAGTATCCTAAGCACGTCAGCGTTTGCTTCGAAAGCCAGAAGTATCCTGATTCTCCAACAAAGATTGCTCAGGGCGTAAAGGGCTGGACAGATGCAACTTTGAAGCCTGGAGAGAAGTATTACTCTCACCTCGCTTACAAGTTCAGCGTAAAGAAATAAGGAATGGAAAAGCGGCGGATTGCAAATCCGCCGAACTCCATAGGATAAAACATTCAATAAAAGAAAAGAATAAACAAATAATAATAAACAAACAATCTTATAGTAATTATGAATTGGAATTCAACAGAATTCGTATGGCTTGATTGGGCTATACTCGCCATTGGTGTAATCGGCGTTATTTGGGCTGTCTGGCACGCAATCGTGAAAGACAGAAAGGCTCAGAAAGGTGAAGACTCTTCTGCTTATCTCTTCGGTAAGGGTGAGCCATGGTATGTAATCGGTATGGCTATTTTTGCTGCCAACATTGGTTCTGAGCACCTCGTTGGTTTGGCTGGTACAGGTGCCAAGAGTGGTGTCGGCATGGCACACTGGGAGATGCAGGGTTGGATGATCCTCATCCTCGGTTGGTTGTTCGTACCATTCTATCAGTTGCTCATCAATAAGATGGGTAAAATCATCACTATGCCTGACTTCCTGAAGTTCCGCTATACACAGCGCACAGGTTCATGGCTCTCTATCATCACCCTCGTAGCTTACATTCTTACTAAGGTGAGTGTTACAGCCCTTACAGGTGGTATCTTCTTCGAATATCTTTGGGGCTTGAACTTCTGGGTTGGTGCTATCGGTCTGATTATCCTCACCACCATCTTCACCGTATTCGGTGGTATGAAGGGTGTGATGACCCTGTCAACCATCCAGACTCCAATCCTCGTCATCGGTTCTTTCCTCGTGCTCTTCCTCGGTCTCTCTACCCTCGGCGGTGGCAGCATCTCTGCAGGTTGGGCTGACATGATGGATTACTGTGGCAAGTTGAACAATGGTTATGGTACAACCCACATGTTCCACTGGGAGGCTGGTGACTCTATGTATCAGGAGTATCCTGGTTTCGTAGTATTCATCGGTGCAACCATCATCGGTTTCTGGTATTGGTGTACTGACCAGCACATCGTTCAGCGTGTACTCGGTCAGGTTCCTGGCGAGAGCAACGTAGAGGTTATGAAGCGTGCTCGCCGCGGTACTATCGCAGCCGGTTTCTTCAAGGTACTTCCTTGCTTCATGTTCCTCATCCCAGGTATGATCGCAGCAGCTTTGGCTCAAAAGGGCGCTATCCAGATGAACGAGACTGATGCAGCCTTCGCCATCATGGTAAAGACCGTACTTCCTGCAGGTATCAAGGGTATCGTAACTATCGGTTTCATCTGTGCATTGGTTGCTTCATTGGCAGCATTCTTCAACAGCTGTGCTACCCTCTTCACCGAGGACTTCTACAAGCCATTGAAGAAGGGCATGTCCGAGGCTCACTACGTACTCGTTGGCCGTATTGCTACCGTAGTAGTTGTAGTTCTCGGTTTCGCATGGTTGCCAATCATGATGAAGATGGACACCTTGTACAACTATCTCCAGGGTATCCAGTCACTCCTGGCTCCAGCCATGGTAGCCGTATTTGCAATGGGTATCTTCTTCAAGAAGATTACTCCAAAGGCAGGTGAATACACCATGATTACAGGTTTCCTCATCGGAATGCTCCGCCTCGTTACCAACGTCATCACTGATACTGGTAAGGCAACAATGGATGGTGCATTCTGGGATTACACCGCATGGTTCTGGCAGACCAACTGGCTCGTATTCGAGTGCTGGTTGCTCGTCTTCCTCATCATCTTCATGGTAGTAGTGAGCTGCTTCACTCCAGCTCCTAGCAAGGAGCAGGTAGAGGCTATCACCTTTACATCAGACTTCAAGAAGTCTATCCGTGAAAGCTGGGGTGCCTTCGATATCATTGGTACACTCGTCGTAATCGGCCTCTGCGCAGCATTCTACGCATACTTCTGGTAAAATATTATTCCCGTCAGGAGTAAGAAGTGAGGAGACTGGAATTTTCTCAAAGATCAGACGAAACTGTTTCTGTAGAAAAAATCCGCGATCCTTTCTTCTCCTTCTTACTCCTTGATTTTCCTCTCGTAGCCGCTCTATGAAGAGCAAGCAAAAAAATACAACTATACATACATTGAATCATTACATCAAAACAACAAAAAGACCATGACCCAGTTTTATAATGAATACTCCAAAGTATTAGTATCCGTCGATTGTATCATTTTCGGTTTCGACGGAAGTAACCTCCAGGTACTGATAGGCAAACGCAAGATGGACCCGGGAAGAGGCGAATGGTCACTCTATGGTGGATTCGTTGGCGCAACAGAGAATCTCGAAGATGCAGCCAACAGAGTCATCCTGGAACTTACTGGAATGAAAAACCTCTATATAAGACAAGTAGGAGCTTTCGGCCGCATCGACCGTGACCCAGGTGAGCGAGTTATCTCTATCGCCTATTGCGCTCTCATCAATGTAAAAGACTATGATGACAGCCTCCGTGTAGAACACGGATTGGAATGGGTTAGTCTGAATGAACTTCCAGAACTTTACTCAGACCACAAACTCATGATTCGCAACGCTATCGCACAGATACGCCGCCGTATCAATCATGAGCCATTAAGCTTCAAACTCCTCCCCGACCTCTTTACGCTGACACAGCTTCAGCACGTATTCGAGGCAGTAATAGGCGAAGAGATTGACAAGCGCAACTTCCGCAAACGCGTGAAGGATATCGACTTCATCGAAAAGACAGAACTCATCGATAAAGTCAATTCGAAACGAGGTGCCGCCCTCTACCGCTTTAACAAGAAAGCATACGAGGAAGACCCATCGTTCAACTTGAAATAGAATAAACAACTTAAAACAAAATATATTATGTTAGAAGAATTAAAAGAAAAAGTGTTCAAGGCAAACCTTGACCTCGTCAAGCACAACCTCGTGCTCTTTACATGGGGTAATGTGAGTGGCATCGACCGCGAAAAAGGTCTGGTTGTCATCAAGCCATCAGGCGTCGATTATGACACCATGAAGGCTAGCGACATGGTAGTGGTAGACTTGGAAACAGGTAAGGTAGTAGAAGGCGATCTGAACCCTTCATCTGACACTCCAACCCACTTGGTTCTCTACCGCGCATTCCCAGAGTTGGGTGGCGTAGTTCATACTCACTCTACTTATGCTACAGCTTGGGCACAGGCAGGTTTGGACATCCCTAACATTGGTACAACTCATGCTGATTACTTCCACGATTGCATCCCTTGCACTGATGCGATGACAGAGGATATGATGGCAGAATATGAGCACAACACAGGTGTTGTCATCGTTGACCGTTTCAAGAAAGACAACATCAACCCGGTTCATACTCCAGGCGTATTGGTTAAGAACCATGGTCCTTTCACATGGGGTAAGGATGCAGACCAGGCTGTTTATCACGCAGTAGTAGCTGAACAGGTAGCAAAGATGGCTTTCATCTCATTCTCTGTGAATCCAAACACCACCATGAACCCATTGCTCGTAGAGAAGCACTTCAACCGCAAGCACGGTCCTAACGCTTACTACGGACAGAAAAAGCACTAATTCAATGGTGCTTCAAATAAAGATAATAAATTACATAAACAATAACAATTAATACAACAAACAATCATGATTAAAGCATTTGAAAATTTAGAGGTATGGTTTGTAACTGGTGCACAACTTCTTTACGGAGGCGAGACAGTTAAAATAGTAGATGGTCACTCAAAAGACATGGTAGACGGTCTGAACAACAGTGGCATCATTCCAATCAAGGTAGTTTACAAGGGCACAGCTAACTCTTCTGCAGAGGTAGAGGCTGTCATGAAGGCTGCCAACAACGACGAGAAGTGCGTAGGTATCATCACATGGATGCACACCTTCTCTCCAGCTAAGATGTGGATCAAGGGCTTGCAGGCTCTCGAGAAGCCTCTCCTCCACTTCCATACTCAGTACAACGCAGAACTCCCTTGGGATTCTATCGATATGGACTTCATGAACCTCAACCAGTCAGCTCACGGCGACATCGAGTTCGGTCACATCTGCACCCGTATGCGCATCCCTAGAAAGGTAGTTGTTGGTTACTGGAAGAGCGAAGAGGCTCAGAAGCAGATTGCAACTTGGGCTCGCGTTGCAGCAGGTGTTGCTGATGCTCACAACGTACGCTGCCTCATGTTCGGTATGAACATGAACAACGTAGCCGTAACAGATGGCGACCGCGTAGAGTTCGAGCAGCGCCTGGGTTACCACGTAGATTACTACCCAGTATCTTCACTCATGGAGTACTACAAGAAGGTAACTGATGCTGAGGCTGATGCACTCGTTGAGGAGTACAAGAAGGAATATACTATCAAGATTGATGAGTCTGGCGAGGAAGTATATTGGGAGAAGGTAAAGAACGCTGCTAAGGCAGAAATCGCTCTCCGTCGCGTATTGAAGGATGAGAATGCAGTAGCATTCACAACCAACTTCGATGACCTCGGTGACGCTAACATCGACAATCCAAACTTCTGCGGTTTCGACCAGATTCCAGGTTTGGCTTCACAGCGCCTGATGGCAGAGGGTTATGGTTTCGGTGCAGAGGGTGACTGGAAGACAGCTTGCCTCTACCGCACACTCTGGGTTATGAACCAGGGCTTGGAGAAGGGTTGCTCATTCCTCGAGGACTACACACTCAACTTCGCTGCCGACCGCACATCTAGCCTCCAGAGCCACATGCTCGAGGTATGCCCATTGATCGCAACAGACAAGCCAAAGCTCGAGGTTCACTTCCTCGGCATCGGTATCCGCAAGCAGCAGACAGCTCGCCTCGTGTTCACATCTAAGACAGGTAAGGGTGTTAAGGCAACTGTAGTTGACCTCGGCAACCGTTTCCGTCTCATCGCAAGTGAGGTAGAGTGCATCGAGCCAAAGGCAATGCCTAAGCTCCCTGTAGCTTCAGCTCTCTGGGTTCCACAGCCAACCTTCGAGATTGGTGCAGGTGCTTGGATCCTCGCTGGTGGTACTCACCACAGTGCATTCTCTTACGATATCACTGCTGAGTACTGGGAAGACTTCTGCGAGATTCTCGGTATTGAGTTCGTCAACATCGACAAGAACACAACTATCAGCAGCTTCAAGCAGCAGCTCCGCAACAACGAGATTTACTACATGCTCAACAAGGCGTTGAGATAATTTAAGTGAAGAGTGAAGAACGAAGAGTGAAGAATTCCATTGCTTTTCTCTTTGTTCCTTACATTAAAGAAAGAATCAATAATGAGCGCAAAAACTATTATAGAATCAGGTAAGGCCATTCTCGGTATCGAGTTTGGCTCTACCCGAATCAAGGCTGTCTTGATCGACACCGACAACAACCCTATCGCACAGGGTAGCTTTGAGTGGGAAAACCAGTTGGTTGATGGTCTCTGGACTTACAGCATCGACACAATCTGGAAAGGTTTGCAGGATTGTTATGCCGACCTCCGCAAGAACGTGAAGGCTGAGTACGACTGCGAAATCAAGCAGTTGGCAGCCATCGGTATTTCTGCGATGATGCACGGCTACATGGCTTTCGGTAAGGATGAGAACATTCTCGTTCCTTTCCGCACATGGCGTAACACCAATACAGCCAAGGCTGCAGCTGAACTTTCAGAGCTCTTCCACTTCAACATCCCATTGCGTTGGAGTATCTCTCACGTATATCAGGCTATCCTGAATGGTGAGGACCACATCAACAAGATTGACTTCCTTACCACTCTCGCCGGTTATATCCACTGGCAGCTCACAGGCAAGAAGGTTTTGGGCGTAGGCGATGCATCAGGTATGCTCCCTATCGACTCTAACACCAACAACTACGATGCAGAGATGGTAGCCAAGTTCGATAAGCTCATCGAGCCTAAGAACCTGGGCTGGAAGATTCTCGACATTCTCCCTGAGGTACTGAATGCAGGCGAAGATGCTGGCGTATTGACCGAGGAAGGTGCAAAGAAGCTCGACCCATCAGGCACACTCCAGGCTGGCACCCCACTCTGTCCTCCAGAAGGTGATGCAGGTACTGGTATGGTAGCTACCAACGCTGTACGTCAGCGCACAGGTAACGTCAGTGCAGGTACATCTTCTTTCTCTATGATTGTATTGGAGAAAGCCTTGAGCAAACCTTACGAAGTCATTGATATGGTGACTACTCCAGACGGCAGCCCTGTAGCAATGGTTCACTGCAACAACTGTACTTCCGACCTCAATGCATGGGTAGGTTTGTTCAAGCAGTATCAGGAGTTGCTCGGTGTTCCAGTAGATATGAACGAGGTATTCGGCAAGCTCTACAACCACGCTCTTGAAGGCGATGCTGATTGCGGAGGATTGATTGCTTACAACTATATCTCTGGTGAGCCTGTAACAGGTCTTGCAGAAGGTCGCCCTATGTTCGTACGTTCTGCCAACGACCACTTCAACCTTGCCAACTTCATGCGTGCCAACCTCTATGCTTCAGTAGCTGTACTGAAGATTGGTAACGATGTATTGTTCAAGGACGAGAAGGTACAGGTAGATCGCATCACAGGTCATGGCGGTTTGTTCAAGACCAAGGGTGTAGGCCAGCGCATCCTCGCTGCAGCCATTAACTCCCCTATCTCTGTCATGGAGACAGCAGGCGAAGGTGGTGCATGGGGTATCGCCCTGCTCGCAGGTTATCTCGTTAACAACGAAGAGAAGTTGAGCCTGGCAGATTATCTCGACAAGAAGGTATTTGCAGGCAATACTGGTGTAGAGATTGCACCTACTGCCGAAGATGTAGCCGGTTTTGATAAATATATTGAAACCTACAAGGCTGGTCTTGCTATCGAAAAGGCAGCAGTTGAGAACAAAAAGTAAATAAACGATAAATACGTTTGTGGGGATTCTACCTCCACAAACGTATTATACTTAAAATCGACAACAATTAATAAAAACAATGATGAAGAAACTATTCGCTACCACATTGCTTTCAACAGCAGTTGCATTCTCAGCTCAAGCTCAGGATGTTACAGGAACAATCCATGCCAACCAGGGAACACAGAAAATCAATAAAGAGATTTATGGCCAGTTTGCCGAGCATCTCGGAAGTTGTATCTATGGTGGTCTTTGGGTAGGTCCTGATTCTAAGATTCCTAACACTCAGGGCTACCGCAACGACGTGCTCCAAGCCCTCAAGGACCTGAAAGTGCCTGTATTAAGATGGCCTGGAGGATGCTTCGCTGACGAGTATCACTGGATGGATGGTATCGGTCCACGTGAGAAGCGACCAAAGATGCAGAACAACAACTGGGGTGGAACCATTGAGGACAACTCTTTCGGCACACACGAGTTTCTGAATCTCTGCGAGATGTTGGGTTGCGAGCCTTACATCAGCGGTAACGTGGGTTCAGGCACTGTTGAGGAATTGGCAAAGTGGGTGGAATATATGACCAGCGATGGAGATACTCCTATGGCAAAACTCCGCCGACAGAACGGCCGCGACAAGGCTTGGAAGGTAAAATACCTCGGTGTTGGTAACGAGAGTTGGGGCTGCGGTGGCAACATGCGTCCTGAGTATTATTCAGATCTCTTCCGCCGCTACTCTGTTTATTGCCGCAACTATGACGGGAACCAGCTCTATAAGATTGCATCTGGAGCGAGCGATTACGATTATAACTGGACTAAGGTATTGATGGACCGTATCGGCAACCGTGCCAACGCCATCTCTCTACATTATTATACAGTAACAGGCTGGACAGGCAGCAAGGGTTCTGCCACCAAGTTCAACAATGAGGATTACTACTGGACCATGGGCAAGGCGCTCGGCATAGAAGATGTCATCAAGAAGCACGAGGCTATCATGGACAAGGCTGATCCAAAGAAGCAGGTAGCCCTCCTCGTTGACGAATGGGGAACCTGGTGGGATGAGGAGCCTGGCACGATCAAGGGCCACCTCTATCAGCAGAACTGTATGCGCGATGCCTTCGTTGCTGCACTCTCGCTGAATGTATTCCACCGCCATACAGAGCGTGTGAAGATGACCAATATCGCACAGATTGTCAACGTACTCCAGTCAATGATCCTGACAGATACAAAGGGAACAGGTCACATGGTTCTGACTCCAACCTATCATGTATTCAACATGTACAAGGACTTTCAGGAGGCAACCTATCTCCCAATGGATGTAAAGTGCGACTCTATGGATGTTCGCGGCGATGATCACGCAAGAGATGGAAGAAAGATTCCACTGGTATCTACTTCAGCTGCCAAGAAGGCAGATGGAACCATTGTGGTTGCTCTTGCCAATGTCAGTCTTGACAAGGCTCAGCAGGTAGAGTTTAATCTGGATGGTGCAGCTGCTCCAAAAACTGTAACAGGACAGATTCTTTCCTGCAACAAGGTGAGCGATTACAACGACTTTGCACACCCGGATGTAGTGAAGCCTGCAGTTTTTAAGGATGCAAAAGTAAAGAAAAACACCCTTAAGGTAAAAATTCCTGCAAAATCTATCGTAGTTTTGAAAATAAAATAGTATCTTTGAAGGCGAAAAAAGGAAGTATCCTTCTTTTGAGTAGCCTTCAGAGCTAGAAAAACAAGAATATTTCAGCAGAAATAACAACAATAATTAATATAAAATTATGAACGACATTAAAGTAATGAATCATGCAGCTGATAACATCCGTATCTTGGCTGCTTCAATGGTAGAAAAGGCAAATTCCGGTCACCCAGGTGGTGCTATGGGTGGTTCTGACTTCATCAACGTGCTCTTCTCTGAGTACCTGGTTTATGATCCAGCAGATCCAACATGGACTGGCCGCGACCGCTTCTTCCTCGACCCAGGTCACATGAGCCCTATGCTCTATGCTGGTTTGGCTTTGCGTGGCTTCTTCTCAATGGAAGACCTCAAGCAGTTCCGCCAGTGGGGTTCTGTAACTCCTGGTCACCCAGAGCTCGACCTTCAGCGTGGTATCGAGAACTCATCTGGTCCTCTCGGTCAGGGTCATGCCCTCGCAGCTGGTGCAGCTGTTGCAGAGAAGTTCCTCGAGGCTCGTCTGGGTTCAACCATGATGCAGCACAAGATTTACGCATACATCTCTGATGGTGCTGTAGAGGAAGAGATTTCTCAGGGTGTTGGTCGTATCGCCGGTAACCTCGGTTTGAACAACCTCATCATGTTCTACGATTCTAACGACATCCAGCTCTCTACAGAGTGTGGCGTTGTAATGAACGAGGATACAGAGATGAAGTACAAGGCTTGGGGTTGGAATGTCATCAAGATCAACGGTAACGACGTAGCTCAGATTCGTGAGGCGCTCGATGCTGCCCAGAAGGAGCAGGACCGCCCTACCCTCATCATCGGTAAGACCGTAATGGGTAAGGGTGCTCTCCGCGCAGACGGCACAAGCTACGAGGCTTGCATCAATACTCACGGTGCTCCTCTCGGTGGCGACGCTTACATTAATACCATCAAGCACCTCGGTGGTGATCCTGAGAATGCATTCGTTATCTTCGACGATGTAAAGGAAATCTACGCTAAGCGTGCTGAGGAGTTGAAGAAGATCGTAGCTGAGCGCAAGGCTGCAGAGGCAGAGTGGCGCAAGGCTAACCCAGAGAAGGCTGCCCAGATGGATGAGTGGTTCAGCGGCAAGGCTCCTAAGGTAGACTGGAGCAAGGTTGAGCAGAAGGCTGGTTCAGCTACACGTGCCGCATCTGCTGCTTGTCTCGGTGTTTTGGCAGAGCAGGTTCCTAACATGATCTGTGCTTCTGCTGACCTTTCTAACTCTGATAAGACAGACGGTTTCTTGAAGAAGACCAAGAGCATCGTTCGCGGTGACTTCTCTGGTGCTTTCTTCCAGGCTGGTGTTGCAGAGTTGACTATGGCTGATATGTGTATCGGTATGATGCTCCACGGTGGTGTGGTTGCAGCAATGGGTACATTCTTCGTATTCTCTGATTATATGAAGCCAGCTGTTCGTATCGCAGCCCTGATGCAGGTTCCAGTTAAGTTCATCTGGACTCACGATGCATTCCGCGTTGGTGAGGATGGACCTACTCACGAGCCAGTTGAGCAGGAGGCACAGATCCGCTTGATGGAGAAGTTGAAGAACCACGCAGGTAAGGACAGCGTCCGCGTATTCCGTCCAGCTGATGCTGACGAGACTACAGTTTGCTGGAAGCTCGCTATGGAGAATGTTGAGACTCCTACAGCTTTGATCTTCTCTCGCCAGGGCATCGCTAAATTGCCAGAGGGAACAGACTATGAGCAGGCAGCCAAGGGTGCTTACATCGTAGCAGGCAGCGACGAGAATCCAGACGTTATCTTGGTAGCTAGCGGTTCTGAAGTTTCTACATTGGAGGCTGGTTGCGATGCTTTGCGTGCCGACGGCATCAAGGTTCGCGTGGTAAGTGCTCCATCAGAGGGCTTGTTCCGCAGTCAGAGCAAGGAATATCAGGAGAGCGTATTGCCAAAGAACGCTAAGATCTTCGGTATGACTGCCGGTCTTCCTGTAACACTCCAGGGTCTCGTAGGCGCTAATGGTAAGGTTTGGGGTATGGAGAGCTTCGGTTTCTCAGCTCCTTACAAGGTACTTGATGAGAAGCTCGGTTACACAGGCGAGAACGTTTACAAGCAGGTAAAGGCTTTCTTGGCTGAGGCTTAATTAGCATAAACTAAACAGGAGTTGGAAGCTGGAGTTGGAGATCTTGCCGGATGGCAGATTTCCATTTCCGGCATCCGACTCCTTTCACTCTTTTAACATTAACCTTGTGAAGGATAAGGGTTTACACCGGTTTCTTCACTTAAAAACTTAAGTATTATGGAAGTAAAGACAGTTGGTATTGCATGCGATCACGCAGGTTTTCCATTGAAGCAATTTGTATTGGAATATTTGGAAAAGAAGGGTTATCCTGTAAAGGATTATGGTACATACAGCGATGCGAGTGTAGACTATCCTGACTTCGGTCATGCTCTTGCTAAAGGCATTGAGAGCGGCGAAGTATATCCAGGTATCGGCATTTGCGGCAGCGGCGAAGGTATCGCCATGACATTGAATAAGCATCAGGGTGTACGTGCCGGATTGGCATGGTGCAAGGAGATTGCTCATTTGGTTCGTCAGCACAACGATGCCAACGTATTGGTACTTCCAGGTCGTTTCGTAGACAACAAGACAGCCGAGGCTATTCTCGACGAGTTCTTTGCCACAACATTCGAGGGTGGCCGTCACGAGCGCCGCGTCAAGAAGATTCCTGTTCAGCAGTAAAGTTCTGAATGGATTAAAAGATTTAAGGCTGAGTCATCGCATGATGGCTCAGCCTATTTTTATGGAAAGGCTGACTGTCTTTCAACCTAAGAAATCTTTAAGCCATAACACCATTATCATAGAGATATTCCGGAGCAATATCAGCTCCATTATACCAGAAGATAGTTTGGTCTAGTCCGAATTGAACGAACTTTTTCCTGTCCTTCAATTCTGCAAATGCCGGATATTTCAAAAGAGGCTGCAAATCAACCTTCTTCGTCACTCCGTCATTAAATGTACAAAGAAGAGTATAATCTCCTAAATAATCTACATCTTTAACTGTTAGTATCATAAGCTTATTTATTGATGGTCAAAAGCATAAATATAAATCAATATACCTTGTATAACATATACTGCACCCATATATTTCCCGTTTTAAACCTATATACGCTTGCAAAGTTACACTTTTATTTGGAAATCGCAAAGAAAAACGAGATTATTTTTTGTCAATCTCTCTGCAAAAATACACAGAAGTTTTCAAAATACCAAATATTTTCAGGCAAATCTACAAAAAAGCTGGTATTTCCTTTGATTTTCAGTGGATTATTAGTATTATTGCATTATTAAATGCACGCAAGAGTATGATGTCAATGCAAAATACGGTTAAAGGAATCACAGAATACGGTTAAAGGAATCGCAGAATACGGAAGAAGTTGTTGGAAAAGACAGATGAAGTTGTCGGAAAAGATAGTATAGGTTTTCGGAGAAGTAAGCTCCGTAGACCGCACAACAGCTGTTGTGCGCTTGCATAACAGCTGATATGCGCTCGCACAACACGTGTTGTGCATGCGTTGACCAGCTGATGGGCGCTAACTGACAATCCAACCACCTCTCTGTTGGTTTTACCAATCTGTTTTGTAAAAAGATATAACCGAAATTTAGATATTGATTACTAACCAATCTAGAGATAGAAATAGAGCAATTAAGCACTTCATTTGCCATATTACCTGGTTTTCAAAGAAAGAAAAATCTATAGTTGTACGACTATAACCCCTATAGTTGTACAACTGTAAAGCTATGGTCGTACAACTATAGCACCTATAGTCGTACAACCGTAGAGTTATAGTCGTACAACTATAGGTCATTTAGTCGTACAACTAATAAATCACAGCAAAAGCCGCTTTCTAGCAAAAACTTAACTCATTGTTTATCAGACCATTGCGAATTTTAGCCATATTCCAATATTCACAGAAAAATAAGAGCCGGATGAAAATACGGGAATCTCAGCGGGGGATTTGTCATAAAAAACTATAGTCACATTCGTATCAAAACTTTGGTAAAACAGAGAACAAAGCCTAGGTCAAAGAAAAGCAAAAAAGGGATGCCACACTAGGTGACATCCCCATATGAGAATCAAATACTCAATCTTTACTTGCTCTCAGCCTCAGCCTGCTTGGTCTCTGCTGCGTTAGGACCATAGTAGCCATAGTAAGCCTGGTAACGGGTGTAACCCCAGTTAGCCTGAGCCTTCTCTGGATCGAGCTGTTTAGCCTTGTCGAGAACCTTGATAGCCTCCTGGTAAACAACCTTGCGGCCGTTAGGATCCTGGATATCACCAGCCTTGCTGTTGTAGCAAGCACCCAGATAAGTAAGAATAACTACGTTATCCTCCTTAGCAGCAAGAGCCTGCTTCAAACACTTGATAGCGTTGTCTGCATCGTTCTTCTGGATATACATCATACCCTTGTTAGCAAGAGCTACGAAGTTGTTAGGGTTCTTTGCGATAGCATTGTCCAAAAGTTCAGCCTGCTCCTTCTCCATCTTCAATGAAGAATACATAGAGTTCAAACCATCAAGAACAACCTCATTGGTCTCATCCTGAGCAAAGATATCCTTGAGCTTGTTAACGTAGTTGAGGGAATCCTCACGAGTCTTCAAGCCATCCTTCATCACATAGAGCTTGAGGTTGAGGGCATCCTTAGCCTCCTTCTCGCTCTTCATAGCGATGTCGCAATACTTCTCACAACGGGCTACATCCTTAGCCTGATATGCATAACGGGCTGCGAAGAGAGCAACCTGACCGATATACTCCTTCTCGCCATCCTTCTGCTTCTGGTCTACAGAAGCGAAGAGAGGTTCATTGTCTGTATCGAGGAATGCACCCCAATACTTCAATACGTCAGCCTCCTTGTTGTTCTGAGCTGCAGTCTGACCCGCATTAACGAGCTGAACACGAGCACCCCATACACGGCTAGCGTTGTTATTAAACTTAGGAGCAACCTTACCCTTAGCGTTAGGAAGCTGGTCGTACTTGTAGCACTCAATAGCATTGATCAATGCATTGTAAGCGCCCTCAGACATAGCAGCCTCGTCAACCGGGTCGTTCTTCTTCATGATCTGATTGGTCTGCTGGATGCTCTGCTGGTCGTTGAACTGCTTCATAGCGAGATCTACGAGCTTGTTGTAAGCCTTGGCCTTTTCTGCATCGTCAGCCATCTGACCCAAATTCTGCTTAACCAAAGCCTCAGCCTCGGCATAAGTCTTAGCCTTCATGACAGCCTTGAGAGCGTCACTGTCGCCTGCGAATGCTGATGTGGCACCTAGTACCATCATAGCAGCTACTAAAAACTTTTTCATTTTCTTAATGAGTTTAAAAGTTGTTGTTATTTATTTTTTACGCGTCTTTTCTTTATTCGAAATCTACGTTGCCCGAATCGGTATTCTCTGCATCAGATGCTTCGTCAGCGAGATGAGCCTCAGCCTCGGCAGCCTCTTCGGCAGTCTTGGCACCAACGGTATCATTCTCTATCTCCTCGCTCTTCTTAGCCCAAGCAGAACGGCTCTCCTCTTCTACAGAAGCCTCGAGTTCTGAACTCATCACCTTGCATACGCTGGCGATGACATCATTCTTCTTGGCAAGGTTGATAAGGCGGACACCCTGGGTAGCACGGCCCATGACACGGCAATCGGCTACGGCAAGACGAATCACGATACCACTCTGGTTGATAATCATGAGGTCGTTATCATCGGTTACGTTCTTGATAGCTACCAGTCGGCCGGTCTTATCAGTAATATTCAGAGTCTTCACACCCTTACCGCCACGCTTGGTTACACGGTAATCGAGTACATCAGAACGCTTACCATACCCCTGCTCGCTCACTACCATCACGGTTTCCTTCTCAGGATCGTTGACAACAATCATACCTACTACAGCATCGTCACCCTCATCGAGGCGCATACCGCGAACACCGGTAGAAGTACGACCCATTGTACGGATCTCGTTCTCATCGAAACGGACAGCACGACCATTGCGGTTGGCAATAATCAGCTCGTTATGACCATTTGTCAGACGAACATCTACCACCTCATCGCCCTCTACGATGTTGATAGCAATCACACCGTTGGCACGTGGACGTGAATATGCCTCCAGACAGGTCTTCTTCACAGTACCGTTCTTGGTAGCGAATACTACGTAATGGTTGTTGATGAACTCAGCATCATTCAGACCTCTCAGACGGAGGAATGCGTTCACCTGATCATCGTTCTCGATATTGAGGAGGTTCTGGATAGCACGGCCCTTAGAATTGCGGTCGCCCTCAGGAATCTCGTAACACTTCAACCAGTAGCAGCGACCCTTCTTGGTGAAGAACAACATGGTCTGGTGCATGGTAGCAGGATAAATATACTCGGTGAAGTCCTTATCACGGGTACGGGCACCCTTAGAACCTACTCCACCACGAGCCTGCTCACGGAACTCAGACAATGGGGTACGCTTGATATATCCGAGATGACTCACGGTGATAACCACTGGGTCGTTTGGATAGAAGTCTTCTGGGTTGAACTCATGGTCGTCTGGCTTAATCATGGTCCGACGTGCGTCACCATACTTCTCCTTCACCTCGTTGAGTTCATCCTTCATTACCTTCTTGCAGAGTTCAGGATCGTTCAAGATCTGATTCAAGTAGTCGATGGTCTTCATCAACTCGTTGAATTCATTATGCAACTGCTCCAGACGCAAGCCTGTCAACTGGCTGAGTCGCATATCCACGATGGCCTTACTCTGAAGTTCATCGAGTTCGAAACGCTTCTCCAAGTTGCGCTGTGCATCAGATGGAGTCTTGCTGGCTCTGATAATATGTACCACCTCATCGATGTTGTCGCAGGCGATGATCAAGCCCTCGAGAATATGAGCACGCTCCTGCGCCTTCTTCAGTTCGAACTGGGTGCGGCGGATAGTAACATCATGACGATGCTCTACGAAATACTTCACACACTCCTTCAAGCTCAAAAGACGTGGGCGACCATTAACAAGAGCGATGCAATTCACTGAGAATGAGCTCTGAAGAGCAGTCAGCTTAAAGAGCTTATTCAAAAGAACATTAGCATTAGCATCACGCTTTACATCTACCACGATACGCATACCCTGACGGCCAGACTCATCGTTTACGTTAGCGATGCCATCTACTCTGCCTTCCTTGGCAAGGTCAGCAATAGCCATTACGAGCTGCTCCTTGTTAACACCATAAGGAATCTCGGTGATAACAATCTTATCATGGTTTTCACCACTTTCAATCTCGGCAGTGGCACGAACCACGATTCTGCCTCGACCCGTTTCGTATGCATCCTTCACACCCTGGATACCATAGATGGTAGCACCGGTTGGGAAGTCAGGAGCAGGGATATACTGCATCAATCCATCGGTATCGATGTCAGGATTATCGATGTATGCACAGCAACCGTCAATCACCTCACCCAGGTTGTGGGTAGGCATATTGGTAGCCATACCTACGGCAATACCGTTACCGCCATTCACCAGAAGATTAGGAATCTTGGTAGGCATCACGGTAGGTTCCTGCAAGGTATCATCGAAGTTGTTGGTCATATCAACCGTTTCCTTGTCAAGGTCATCCATGATATGCTCACCCATCTTAGAGAGGCGGCACTCAGTATAACGCATGGCAGCAGGAGAGTCACCGTCAACAGAACCGAAGTTACCCTGTCCGTCAATCAAGGTATAACGCATGTTCCACTCCTGTCCCATACGCACCAGAGCGCCGTAAACAGAAAAGTCGCCGTGAGGGTGATACTTACCGAGCACCTCACCTACAACACGCGCACATTTCTTATAAGGTTTGTCACTGGTGTTTCCAATGCCGAGCATACCGTAAAGAATACGGCGGTGCACAGGCTTGAAACCATCTCGTACATCAGGGAGGGCACGAGCCACGATAACTGACATCGAATAATCGATGTAGCTCGACTTCATCTCCTCCTCAATGTTGATTTTCATGATTCTATCATGATCCATTGTCTGATTTTCGTCCATTTCTTATATTAATGTATTATTATTTATTCATTACTTCCAAAAAAACGCCTGTTTTCTATCCGAAAATCGCGTTTAAGGGCATTTCCTTGCGTTCTAAGACGTTTTACCCTTTTGAAATTCTCGACAAAGATACAAAAAAAAATGATACCAAAACGCTTTAGAGGCGAAAAATCGCATTATTTTAGCATTATTTGTATTTTAACAAAGCAAAAAAGTTGGCATATCATTTGCTATTATTGAAAATAATGTGTACTTTTGCACTGAGATTTTTAAAAATATAAGCAAATATGATAAATCCGTTTTCACATATACAGGACATACTGAACAGAAGCAGCAAAGAAGCAGCACGCACCTTGGGTAGCGAGATCTGCGTGGAGCATCTGATGATAAGTCTGATCAGTCAGAACGACAGCGATGTCAACAAGCTCCTGGAGGGCGCAGACATCAGTCCGATGGCTTTCAGCGATGTCCTTACCAGCAAACTGGAAAAGCATTTGGAAGAAACTCCTTCCGATAACGTGAAGGAAAACAACCATATCCCGTTCAATCAGATAACAGACAGCATTATCAGAGACTCTATCCGCGAGGCCAACAACTATGAGCACTCCAAGATAGTAGAGCCAAGACATCTGCTGCTTGCCATTCTGAGAAACGACAAGAACCCTGTTGCCAACTGGCTTCGTCAACTGGGCTTAAGCTACGACCGTGCCATCGAAATTCTCTATCCTTCTGATAAGGATGACGAGCAGAAGGCAGAAGAGCCGAAGGATTTCAAAATGGAGCCTCAAACACCAGATTCAGAAACACCTGCTGTAGAAAAGCAGGAGGAAGCAGAGAACCTGGAGATGGCTGGCGGAATAGAAGCTGAAGATGACTACAACGAGCAGAACGACATGATGGAACCAGACGAAGAGCCATTCGATATGGACAAGGACCAGAATCCGATGAGATTATCTACCCGTCCGAATGGAGCTCCGCATAAAAAGAGCAGCACCCCTACCATCGACAAATTCAGCTTCGACCTGACCAAGGCTGCTGGCGAAGGAAAACTGGACCCGGTTGTCGGCAGAGAGAAAGAAATCCAGCGCGTGCTCGAAATTCTGGGACGCAGAAAGAAGAACAACCCAGTATTAATAGGTGAACCGGGCGTAGGAAAGAGCGCCATCGTAGAAGGACTGGCACAGCTCATCAACAACCAGGAAACATCGCCTATGTTCTTCAACAAGCGACTGGTAAGTCTCGACCTGACAGCCATCGTTGCAGGAACCAAATACCGTGGACAGTTTGAAGAACGTATCAAGAATGTAATCAAGGAACTGGAGAACCATCCGGAGATTATTATCTTCATAGATGAGATTCACACCATGATAGGCGCCGGCTCAGGCGAAGGAAGCATGGATGCAGCCAACATCCTGAAGCCAGCCCTGGCAAGAGGAGTCATCCAGTGTATCGGTGCCACCACGCTCGACGAGTATCGCAAGAGCATCGAGAAGGACGGAGCCCTGGAACGCCGTTTCCAGAAGGTTATCGTTGAACCTACAACACGAGAAGAGACGCTTCAGATTCTGCACAACATCAAGGAACATTACGAGAAGCACCACTGTGTGAGATATACAGACGAGGCTCTTGAGACATGTGTCAAACTGACAGAACGCTATATCACCGACCGCCACTTCCCAGACAAGGCTATCGATGTGATAGATGAAGCCGGCTCGCGCGTACATATTAATAATGCAAGTGTTCCTGCTCCATATATCAAGCTGGAAAAAGAACTGAAAAAGATAATCAGCAAGAAACAGCAGGCAGTAGCAAACCAGAACTTCGAAATGGCTGCCTCATGCAGAGATGCCCAGACCAAGATCGAGAAAGAGATTGAGGACATGAAGGCGCAATGGCAGCAGGGAGAGATTGGCGAATATGTTGAGGTGACAGCCGAAGATATTGCCAACGTTATCAGCATGATGACCAGCGTACCGGCCCAACGCATGGCTGAGGGCGAAAGCAAACGTCTGAAAGATCTGGAACGCAACCTGAAGCACAAGGTGATAGCTCAGGACAATGCCATCAACAAGATGGTAAAGACCATTCTGAGAAACCGTGTAGGCTTGCGCGACCCTAACCATCCGATTGGCGTATTCATGTTCCTGGGTCCTACAGGCGTAGGTAAAACCTATCTTGCCCAGAAGCTCGCCGAAGAAATGTTTGGTTCGAAAGATGCACTCATCAGAATAGACATGAGCGAATTCTCTGAGAGCTACAACACCTCCCGTCTGGTAGGTGCGCCTCCAGGATACGTAGGCTACAACGAAGGTGGACAGCTGACCGAAAAGGTACGCCGCAAGCCATACAGCATCGTATTGCTCGACGAAATAGAGAAAGCCAACAGCAAGGTATTCAACCTGCTCTTACAGGTACTCGACGAAGGCAGACTTACCGATGGCAATGGCCGACTCATCGACTTCCGCAACACCATCATCATCATGACCTCGAATGCAGGAACCCGCCAGCTGAAAGATTTCGGCAGAGGCGTCGGCTTCACTTCTGCAGGCATAAAAGGCGGATTGGCGATGGACGAGAAAGACAAGGAGTATGCCCGCAGTATCGTTCAGAAGAGCCTCAGCAAGCAGTTTGCGCCAGAGTTTCTGAACCGTCTCGACGACATCATCACCTTCGACCAGTTAGACCTCGATGCCATCAAGCGCATCATCGACCTCGACCTGGAAGGTCTGATCAAGAGAATAGAAGACCTGGGATTCCATTTCCAGATTACCGAAAAGGCAAAGGAGATGGTAGCCAAGAAGGGATACGATGTGCAGTTTGGTGCCCGCCCACTCCGCCGCGCCATCCAGACCTACATCGAAGACTCCGTTTGCGAGCTGTTGCTCGATGGCACAATGAAGCCAGGCGACACCATCTCGGTAGGCAAGAATCCGAAAAAAGAAGAATTGACAT
This sequence comes from Segatella sp., assembly GCF_977051555.1. Taxonomy (NCBI): domain Bacteria; kingdom Pseudomonadati; phylum Bacteroidota; class Bacteroidia; order Bacteroidales; family Prevotellaceae; genus Segatella; species Segatella sp. Next base: position 40,187 of record NZ_CDRSSE010000008.1, on the reverse strand, counting down.
TCAAGAAACTATAATCAGGAGAGGGTGTGTCATAAGTCCATGACACACCCTCTTTTTTGTTATGAACCCGGTATAGCAACCAACTAACTTTAGTTAATAAGAGTTAACCACAAGAAAAGTTTAGGCAATAATTTCTTATTTCAAAAAATATTCATTACCTTTGCATCTGCTTTCGGGCAAAAAGCCATGATGGCTCAGTTGGTAGAGCAACGCATTCGTAATGCGTGGGTCGCGGGTTCGAGTCCCGCTCGTGGCTCTTTCTTGTGAAAGGAGTTAGTATTTTCCTTCGCGAGATTAGCACATCGGTAGTGCACGGGCTTCCCAAGCCTGTGAGGCGGGTTCGACTCCCGTATCTCGCTCAGAACATCAGTAAACCCAGGGTTCAGCCCTGGGTTTCTTGTTTTATTAACATCTTTTCAATCTTCTACTACAACAAAATCGCTCATTTCGAGTTATTATATAAATAAACTTAAGATAAAAGAATAATAATGAAGAAACATATCATACTTGTACTGGCGCTCGTCCTGTCTTCAGGGCCTCTTTTCGCCCAGAGTTCACACATGACCGATGATCAGGTGATGAGCTTTGTGGTGAAAGAACATGAGCGTGGCACAGCCAATTCGCAGATTGTTACCAAACTGATGCAGCAGGGCGTAGACATCTCCCAGATTCGACGTGTACGCAATAAGTATCAGAAGATGTCGCAGCAGAACGAACTCTACAGCACATCCGCTGCAGGAAATGCAGGCAACAAGAGAATGCGTACCAACAATGGTAAACAACGAGAAGATTACCAGGACAAGGATAATGAGAAGCAGGCTTCAACCTATAGCAACTATCGCATCCAGAGCAAGCAGAACGACAGCTACTACTCATCTTATGATGAAACCAACCCAGACTATGATGATTTCAGCAAGGAGATGAACGCCCTGGTTCCCGATACAGCTACCATGGTAAAACAGTTGCAGGCAGAGCTCAACCTCAAGCGCAACAAGGTATTCGGCCGCGACATCTTCAACAATAAGGATCTCAGTTTCGAGCCAAATATGAACATCGCTACCCCACAGAACTATCGTCTGGGACCTGGCGATGCTGTCATCATTGATATCTACGGTGCCTCACAGAAAACCATCGAGAGCACCGTTTCGCCAGATGGCGAAGTAACCATCGAGGGTTATGGACCAGTCAGCGTTTCAGGCTTGACTGTAGCTCAGGCTAATGCCCGCCTGCGCAATACCTTGGGCAGCAGATACCGTTCCAGCCGCATCAAGCTTACCGTAGGACAGACCAAGACCATCATGGTAAACGTGATGGGCGAGGTTAAGATTCCGGGCACCTATACCCTCTCAGCCTTCGCTACCGTATTCCATGCACTCTACATGGCTGGCGGAACTAACGATCTGGGTACATTGCGAAACATCAAGGTATACAGACACAATAAGCTGGTAACAGTTGTCGACATCTACGACTACATCCTGAACGGCAAACTGACGGGTAATGTCCGTCTTGCCGACAACGATGTCATCGTAGTTGGTCCATACGACTGCCTCGTAACCATCACCGGAAAGGTAAAGCGCCCGATGATTTACGAAATGAAGAAAAACGAGAGCGTCAATTCCCTTCTGAAGTATTCCGGCGGTTTTACAGGCGATGCTTACAAGAAATCAGTAAGACTGAACCGTAAGACCGGCAGAGAACGTGCTGTATATAATGTAGAAGAGTTCGACTTCTCCAGTTTCCGTATCGATGATGGCGACTCAATCAGCGTAGACAGCATCCTGCCACGCTACGCCAACACCGTAGAGGTGAAAGGAGCCGTATTCCGTCCGGGCATGTACAATCTGGGCGAGCAGATTAATAGCGTACGCACCCTGGTAGAGCATGCCGAAGGATTGACCGAGGAAGCCTTCACCAACCGTGCCGTAATGCACCGCATGAAGTCTGACCGCTCACTCGAAGTAGTAAGCGTAGACATCGCCGGCATCATGAACGGCAAGACACCAGATATCCCATTGAAGGAAAATGATGTACTCTTCATCCCTACCCGACAGGAAAAGATTATAGAGCGCACCCTCACCATCCGTGGCGAAGTACAGTATCCAGGCGTCTATCAATATGCCGACAATGAGACCCTCGAAGACTTCGTTCTTCAGGCAGGCGGCTTGACCGACAAGGCTTCAACCGTTAATGTAATGGTAAGCCGTAGAGTTATGGATGCCAAGGCTTTACGTCCAGACAGCGTTATCGCCAAGACCTACACCCTATCTCTGAAAGACGGCTTCGTTATCGACGGCACCCCAGGCTTCAAGCTGATGCCATTTGACGAGGTAATGATTCGTCAGAGTCCGGCGTATATAGAGCAGCAGAACGTATCAGTTACGGGTGAAGTAATGTTTGCCGGTCTCTATACATTAGACCGTCGCAACGCCCGCCTGAGTGAACTCTTCAAGAAGGCAGGTGGCGGAACAGATCAGGCATATCTCAAGGGAGCCCGCATCATCCGCAAAGCTAACGAACAGGAGAAGCTGCGCATGGAGGCAGTATTGAAGATGCAGCGCGAAGAGATGCAGAAAAACCTTCTGCAGCTTGCCTCCAGCAGCAACAATGCCAGTGCCATCACCCAGAGTTCAAAGGATGTAGAGCGCACCAACATAGAGAAGTTCAATGTACCTAGCGAATATCCTGTAGGTATCGACCTTCCAGAAGCATTGGCGAACCCAGGCAGCGATGCCGACATCATTCTGCGCGAGGGCGACCGTCTGGTTATCCCTCAGTACAATGGTACAGTAAAGATCAATGGTGCCGTAATGTTTGCTAACACGGTAGCCTACGAAAAGGGCAAGAAGGCAAGCTATTACATCGATCAGGCAGGTGGTTTTGCCTCAGATGCATTAAAGAGCAAGGCATACATCATCTACATGAATGGCAAGGTAGCCAAACTCTCTCATGGTGCCAAAGTGCAGCCAGGCAGCGAGATTGTCATCCCAGCCAAGCTGAAGCGCAAGATGAGTACCGCCGAAATGATGAGTATGGGAAGCAGCATGAGCAGCATCGCCGCCATGATTGCTACGATTGCTAATATGAGTAAGTAAGAATAATCAAACCCTATAAAAAAGGAGTCATTCAATGAAATATCCTATAGGAATACAAGATTTCGAAAAGCTACGTACAAATGGATATTCGTATGTAGACAAGAGCCGATTCGTGTACAAGTTGGCGACAGAGGGAGAATACTATTTCCTCAGTCGCCCACGCCGATTCGGAAAGAGCCTCTTTCTGTCTACTTTGGAAGCATACTTCCAGGGTAAGAAAGAACTCTTCAAGGGCTTAGCCATATATGACTTGGAGACCGAATGGAAGAAATATCCTATCTTCCATATCGATCTCAACACAGCCAACTTTCGAGAGAAAGACAGCCTGTATACAGTTCTTAATGACTACCTCACAACTTGGGAAAGCAAATATGGAACCCGTGAGTCAGAAGCCACACTTGCCCTTCGTTTCAAGGGTGTGATAGCAAGAGCAGCAGAGAAAGAAAGATGTGGTGTCGTTATTCTTATCGATGAATACGACAAGCCTATACTTCAGACCCTGCGCGACCCAGAGTTACAGGCAGAACACCGTGCACAGCTGAAAGCATTCTATTCGGTATTGAAGACTCAAGACCGATATATCAAGTTTGCATTCCTCACAGGTGTAACCAAGTTTGGCAAGGTTAGCGTGTTCAGCGACCTCAACAACCTGACGGATATCTCAATGGACCACCGTTATATCAGCATTTGCGGAATGACAGAAAAGGAACTGCTTACGAATTTCAAGGAAGGTATCAGCGAACTTGCCGAAGCCAATGGCGATACAGAAGAAGCCACAACAGCAAAACTGAAAGCAAGATACGACGGATATCATTTCGAGGAAAATACAGTAGGAATCTATAACCCATTCAGCGTACTGAACACTTTGTCAAGACTTCGCTATAAAGACTACTGGTTTGAGACTGGCACACCCACATTTCTAGTTGACTTACTGAAAATGCACAACTATCGTTTGCCAGACATGACAAAGGAAAGAGTATCAGACGATGTAATCAACAGCGTGGATTCACTGTCAACCAACCCGATACCTGTGATATACCAGAGTGGTTATCTCACTATCAAAGGCTATGACGGAAGGTTTAAGAAATACCTTCTAGGTTTCCCTAACAGAGAAGTGGAAGAAGGTTTCCTTAACTTCCTGCTGCCGCTATACTGTTCTGCAGGTGATCGTTCCGCCTTTATGGTCGATGAGTTTGTAAAGGATGTGGAAGCAGGACATGTTGAACAATTTATGAATCGGCTTACCGCTTTCTTTGCAGATAACAGCTATCAGGTAGCAGGCGAAGCAGAACTTTACTTCCAAAATGCCCTATATCTCATTTTTAAGATTATGGGATTCCACACACAGGTAGAAATACCGACAAGTGAAGGCAGGATGGACGTTCTCATTCAAACTTCCGACTACATCTACATCATTGAATGCAAATTAGATGGAAGTGCCGAAGAAGCTCTGCAACAGATAGAAGACAAAAACTATGCAGCTCCTTTCGCTATGGATAAGCGAACAGTTGTCAAGCTAGGCATCAACTTCTCCAGTAAGACAAGAGGAGTTGAGAGTTGGAAGCAGGGATAAGTTAGCAGCATCGCCGCCATGATTGCTACGATTGCTAATATGAGTAAGTAAGAATAAACAAACCCTATATTATCAAATAAAGTTGCACAAAATAAACAAACATTTCTAAATACTACAGTTTACAAGACATCGATAAGATACGTATTTTATACTTATCTCACCGATGTTGATGTTAATTGCATAATCATTAAACTTATGATAAAAGTATGAAGAATTCCATTATATTAAATACTATATCTAAGAGTGCACTAAATGTATTCAATATTATCGTGCCTCTGTTAATATATCCATATATCTACAGAATTTTTTCAGCAAATACTGTGGGTAAAATGGATTATGCAACTACTATTTTTACATATTTTAGCCTAGTTGGTCTTCTAGGCATATACAACTATGGCTTGAGAGAAATAGCACGCAAAAGAGACTGTGAAGAAGAAACCAATTCCATTTTCAAAAATCTCTTTGTTTTAGGACTCATTAGCAACATAGTAGTATTTATTATTTACTTTCTATTTGTTTATTACACGATAAATGATCCTGTGCTAAAAAAAATTATGTATGTTCAAGGATTTGGTATTATAGGACAGATTTTATACATTGAATGGATTAACGAAGCGTTTGAAGACTACAAATTTATAACATTTAAGACTATTGCTATTAGAGTATTCAGTTTATGTGCCGTTTTTCTATTTATTAAAAATGACGGAGACTATTATAAATATGTTGCAATAACTACTGCTACAGTCGTTGTAAATAACATTGTTAGTTTTGTTCATATTCACAAATACGTAGACTTATCATTTAGTAAGTTGTGTCAAAACATACACATTAAGCCATTAATAATTCCACTATTTACGATTCTTATACTAAACAACACAAATCTCCTCTTTACTGTGGCAGATAAAACAATTCTAGGAATTTACCAACCTTCTGAAGAAGTCGCATTCTACGGAGTTGGTCAAAAGATTTCTGAGATGATAAGAATACTTTTTTTATCTCTCGTATATGTTATGATACCTCGCTTATCATATTACCTTGAGAATGATTTTTGTGCATACAAAACAGGAATTAAACAGATGATTCGAATAAATTTTTTAGTAATAGCTCCTGTTTCTGTTGGTCTTTTGGCATTGTCAAAAGAGATAGTTTTGATATTTGCAGGAAACCAATACGCAAACGCTATACCATCAATGCAATTGTTTGCTCTACGAGTTTTCATACTATCAACAGAAGCAATTGTATACAATCAAGTTATATTTTTGTTTAGAAAAGAAAATTTCTTGATGAAAGCAAATGCACTATGCGGTCTATTGAATGTAGTATTTGACTTTACGTTATGCCAGTGTATAAATTCATCAACTGCAATATTGACAACATTGATATGTGAAGGATTGTTCCAAATCATGTGCTATATTTACATATACAAAAAATTACAGCTAGATATTGGACTGTTTAAATTTGCAAATTTAAAATACATAATAATATCGATGTTGTTCATACCAACAATATGGTTTGTCAGATCATTTAAACTTTCAGAATTGTTAACTGTTATAGTTGCTGTATTCTCATGTATGACAATCTATATACTATTATTAATTCTGAACAAAGACTCTGCAGCGAATATGATAATCAATAAAATAACTATAAAAAAATAAGAAAAATGAAACCAACTTACAAAGAAATTGTAAAAGCAACAACATTTGGTCCTATCAGATCAAGACAAATATCAGAATATATCTGTATGGCATTGTCCCCATTCTTCTCTAGATATTTCATCCATTTCCATATACGCCCTAACACCATCACGATTTTCATGATTATATCAGGTGTTTTAGGTGCAATCTTCTTTGCTGCACCGAATATCATTTGTAAAATAATTGGAATACTTCTGCTATTTCTATGGTTTATTATGGATAGTTCTGATGGAGAAGTTGCAAGATATACTAAGACTTTTTCACGTTATGGAAAAGAAATGGATTACCTAGCACACATAATTGACCATCCATGCGTAAATCTAGCCATGTGGTTGACATACGTTCAGATAGGCACATATAATATATATATAATATCTGCGTTATTCATCACATTTATATCTACAGAATTGATTACTAGAAATCTTATACTTATAGAAGTATATGATAAAAATAAAAATGAGAAAAGTAGCACTATTTTTAATCCATCATGGGCAAAATGGCTATTCTTACAACTTGTATACTATCCTAATATAGTTTTGTTTCTACCTATTATTATTCTAGGTGACTTTGTGGGCTTATATAATTCATTATATATACTTGCAATCATTTTTGTAGCAAATCTACTCAATACAGCAAACATGTATCGCAAAACATTAAAGAAATGCTATAAAACATTATAAACAATAAGAAATATATAATAAATACATTACGTATGCGTTATTATTTATATTAATAGTAGATAATCAGTTAATTTAACATCATTATTATAATGGTACTGATTTAAGATAAAACAAAAAAGACATGGAATTAAAGGATATAATACAATTGTTTATGTCTAACAAAAAGACATATGGCATAATAACTCTTATTGCTCTAGTTTTTGGAATAATTGTGGCTATAAGTATTCCCAAACAATATACTGCAAAAGTAATGCTGTCTCCTGAAACCAATAATGATATGTCAAAACTTGGCGGATTAGGAAGTATCGCATCTAGCATGGGCTTAAATATGAATAGCAACAATACTGATGCTATAGGCCCACAGTTCTACCCAAATGTAATAAGTTCAACTTCATTTATTGTAGGACTATTTGATATTAAGATTAAATCTGATGATGGCAAAATTCGAACTACCCTATATGATTACCTGAAGAATTACCAGAAATCTCCTTGGTGGTCAATGTTCAACCCATTAGGATGGATTACAATAACTGAAAAATCAGACAATAACAACAAAAAGATAGACGCTTTTCGTCTTACAGAAAATCAAACAAAAATTGTGACGAATTTAAAAGGAATGATTTCCTGCAGTGTCGATCAAGAAACAAATATAATTACTATCAAAGTAACTGCACAAGATCCTCTAATATCTGCAGTACTTGTTGATTCTGTAAGTAACAGACTTCAAGCCTTCATTACAGATTACAGAACATCAAAAGCAAAACACGACTTAGCATATACAAAGAAATTATACGTGGAAGCTCTTGCTGATTACAAGAAATCACAAGAAAAGTTTGCTGCATATTCTGATGCTAATGAAGATGTTATCTTGCAGTCGTATAAATCTAAACAAGACGAGCTTGAAAATGACATGCAATTAAGATACAATATTTATACACAACTTGTCCAACAACTTCAGCTAGCAAAAGCAAAGGTGATGGAAAGGACTCCAGTATATGCTGTAATAGAAGCGCCCACAGTTCCAACACGTCCATCGGCACCTCACAAGCTAATTCTACTGGTACTCTTTTTAATTGTTTTCAACGCAGCTTATACTGCATTTTTAATAACAAAAGCATTAAAAGTTCAATACAAACAATGATAATACATTCTATCACAGATAAAATAAGGACACAGATAGGCAACCTATTTTTTTGGTTGCTTATCTTTGTTATCTTATTCGACCCAACAGGAACTATGCTTCATAAAAAAGACTTGATGTTTGTATTAGTTGTTGCGTTCAACATTCTATTTTACAAGCCAGACTGGAGCAAACTACCCTGGATTTTATTATTATTTTGTGCTATAACAATACCATACTTAATATCATGCATGCGCATGACATTAGTAGATGAAACAGAAGTTTTAGCCGTCTATAAAGCTATTTCACCAGTGCTGCTTCTTTTATGGATAAGAAATTATGATCTAATAAGCTTATCAAAAGGGCCTGTTGTAATATGCTGCATATTGATGACCATGCTTTTTTTTCTGATATTATACTGTCCTCAATTAGAAGCACCTATTTATTATTGGCAAGCTACAGCTGGATTTCCTATCATAATAAACCATCGTACATTTCTAGGTGTTAGTATGTTTGTAATGTATTTAAAATCATATGTAGCTTTTGTTTTTATAATAGCTTACTATTTTTATGTAGTATTTTCAGGGATCCATAGAAACATTTTAACATTTATATACTTATTCTTTATCTGCTTTGCATTTTCTGTTAGTGGAACAAGAAGTACAATGTTATTACCTATATTTATATTTATTATAGTAGGATATGTTACAGGTGCAAACAAGAAATATGCAAAATATATACTTTACCCTATTATCTTTATAATTGGGATTGCATTCATCGTTTTATTAATTGCACTCATTTCTGACACGGGAGAGGCTTCAAATGCGGTCAAATATGGACATATACCATCTTATATACAACTATTTGAAGAACATCCTGAATATATTCTTATAGGGCAAGGTCCTGGTGCCTATATGTATAGTGAAGGATTCAATAAAGTTGTTTTTAAAACAGAATGGACATATTTAGAGTTATTAAGGAATTACGGCTTATTTTCGCTTATTATTATTGGAGTCTTCGCTAAGCCTCTAATTACTATGTGGAAATATAGAAGAGATGCTTTTTGCAAATGCATGTTTTTCGCTTATCTTTCATATTTACTCATAGCAGGAACAAACCCATTACTCCTATCCTCCACAGGAATGATAGTTTTACTAATGGCATATTCATATGAAGAAAGCATTACTTCACTAGATGTAAACAAACAACAAAAGTAACTTTATTATGAAAGAAATAACAGTTTTAATGTCTACGTATAATGGAGAAAAGTTCATTAAAGAACAAATAGATTCCATACTTAATTCAAAAGATGTAGAACTTCAATTACTGGTTAGAGATGACGGCTCAAGTGATCAAACGCTCTCAATTCTCAATGACTATCAATCAAGAAATAAATTATCGTTTTACCAAGGACACAATGTTAGACCTGCTAAAAGTTTTATGGAGCTTTTGTACAAAGCCCCTAACAGTAAATATTATGCATTTTCGGATCAAGATGACTATTGGTCACAAGATAAACTTTCAACAGCCATAAATTGCATAAAAAGTTATGGGCAAGAACCCGCACTATATTTTTGCCAAACGCAATTGGTAGACAAAGATTTAAATTCAATGAAGACTATTTATATTAATCCACGTCTTACTTTTGGTGAAGCATTAACATATCAATTTATAGGTGGATGTACAATGGTGTTTAATCAGTCGCTTAGAGATATTATATTAAAATTTGCTCCAAACTATCAACCCATGCATGATGTATGGATATATAGTATTGCTCAAGCAATTGGCGCACATATCTTTTTTGACCCCCAACCACATATATTGTACCGTCAACATTCACATAATGCAATAGGACAAGGCTATAGTAGGTTTGAAGAATGGAAAAGAAGATGGAAAAGAATCTCTAACAGCGAACATGAAAGACTGAAACGCGCGAAAGAGTTAAAAATAGGATATTATAAAATGATGAGCCAAGAGAACAAGTCAATACTTGACAAAGCAATCTTATCTGGTGAAGGTAATCTTTGGCAACGTATCATTGCATCAAGTGACAAAAGGCTAAAATGTTCATCTAAAATTACATATGTACTTTTCAGAATATCAGCAATAATTAAAACATTTTAAAAATGAATAATCAACCCATTATATCAATTATAACCGTATGCTTCAATAGCGAGAAGCATATAGAAGACACTATAAAAAGTGTACTTTCACAAAAATACAATAACTTACAGTATATCATTATAGATGGTGGTTCTAAAGATAAAACCATGGACATCATCAATAAGTATAAAAATGAAATTAGCACTATTATATCTGAACCAGATAAAGGCATAAGTGACGCATTTAATAAGGGAATTCAAAATGCTAAAGGAGATCTCGTAGGTATCGTTAATTCTGATGATATACTTTTGCCAGAATCACTCTTAGCTATAGCAACAAGTTATCAAAAGGGCGAATATGACATTTATAGAGGTAATTCTATAATTTGGAATCCTATTACCAATAAAAAATACAGAGAATATCCATCATTGAAGTTCTCTACTACTCCTATTTTTGTAAACGTTGCTCACGAAAGTACCTTTGTCACATTAGATGCCTATAAAAAGTTTGGAACATATGATATAGATTTACATTATACCATGGACTTAGACTTCTTTATCAGAGCATACAAGTTGGGAGCTAAGTTCAAACATGTAAATCATGACATTGTCCAATTTAGATTAGGAGGTGCGACAAGCACATCGATGTTAAAAAAACGTAAAGACTATATAAAAATGGCTTACAACAATAGTGCTAATAAGTTACATGCACACTTATATTTTTTAGGAATGATACTAATTGATCTTGGAAAAAGAGTTCTTGATTTATTTGGACCAGACTTAAAAAAGAAAATTAAATATTTTAAGTCTTAAATATAGATACAAATTTTAGTAAGGAAATGGAAAGAAAAAAAATTATATTCTCAGACAACACTTTGTGGGGACTAATTAATTTTAGGGGTAAAGTGATAAAACACTATGTTAGCAAAGGATATAAAGTCATAGTGATTGCACCTCAAAATGAAGTTTCAGAACTACAAACTGAAATTCCTGATTATGTAACATACATACCAGTTGATATGGATAGAAATAAGACTAACCCTATTGCTGACATTAAATATTTTTTTAAAATATATAACATCTATAAGAAAGAGAAGCCTGATTATGTATTCCATTACACAATCAAGCCCAATATCTATGGTTCTATTGCCGCAAGACTCAATCATATAAAGTCAGCTTCAATGATGGCTGGTCTTGGATATGCTTTTAAAAATAAAAACCTGATATCTTTCATCGGTAGAACTCTTTACAAAATTGGCTTAGCATGCACTAATAGCCTTTTTATACTAAACAATGACAACAGAAACGAAATAATAAGAAGGAAATTATGTGATAAAAAGAAAATTATTTTATTAAAGGGTGGAGAAGGTTTAAACCTTAATGACTTCCCCTACATGAACAATGAATCTGATATAATAACATTTTTATTCATTGGTAGAGTTTTATACGAAAAAGGTTATAATGAGTTTATAGAATGTGCAAAAGAAATAAGAGAAGAATATTCTAATGTGAGTTTTGAAATTCTTGGAACAATTGATCCGAACTATCCTAATAGTGTCTCGAAAGAAATAATTAAGGAAGACGAATCTAAAGGTTACATAAAATACATCGGTTTCACAAAAGACATTTTAAGTATACTCAAGAGAAAAGGTATAGTGGTTATGCTTCCGTCGTACTATGGAGAAGGTTTAAATAGATCTCTTATGGAAGCATGTGCAACAGGAAAGCCAATAATAACAACAACCAATCCAGGGTGTATCGAAACTGTTGAAAATGGAATTAACGGATATCTAGTAGCTCCCAAAAACAAGGACGCTCTTGTTAAAGCTGCAAAAAAATATCTTAAACTCACAAATGAAGAAAAAAAAGCAATGTCAAAAGCAAGCAGAAAAATTGCTGAGAAAAAATTTGATATCAATAATGTAATACAGGAATACGACAAATTAGTATAAATAAGTTTTAAGAAAATATCACACTTTCAGCAGCAATAGAACTTAAAAAACGAAAGAATATAAGCCATATGTTAAGAGAGAAGAAAGTATTGTAATGTACCTTTGCAATTCTCAGACATTCTTAAAAATTGTTTTAAACAATTCTGAAAATCTTGTAGTTTTTTGTAATAATCTACAAGATTTTCAGAGAATATGCAAGACGGAGTTGCTAACATCAGCTAAAAATATCCTTCATAATTTCCTCCAATCTATCAGCACCCTACTCTGCTTATCAAACTCAAGAGCAAGTGAGATAACAGGTTTAGAGGATGCAGCATAGGCATCAGCATAATGACGAGAATCGATTTGATGTGAGGCTGAAACAACGCCGCCATTATCTGACATCTTAAGTTCCAAAATGTAGATATTTTCTGAGGTTTCAACTGCCAAATCTATTCTACCTGCAGACATCTGTTGCTCTTCTGAGACCTTAAAGCCACAGAGATAGAAGATGTTCTTCAGGATAAAACGGAAATGCTCCTCAAAAACAAAGCTCTCCTTCTTTTGTGTGCTATAAGGAGTGCCAGCAACCAACTGCTTAAGACAAAGCATACTCCTATCTATATTAGCAGCCAACATCGAAATCTTCAATTCCTGAATAGCATTGCTTACTTGCGAAGACTCCTTATGCAACATAATCGGGAGAATCATACCAAACATCGCATTTCGTACTTCCCGGTTAGGATAGCCTAACATATAGCTGCTACCAACCACCTTCTTGATGGTAAGGTAACCTGACTGATAAAGAAAGAGCTTAGGATCATTCATATTGACATCACTCATTTCCAAATAGTCAGAATCTATCAAGCAATTGTCCAACTCAGGAATCTCGTCGATGAATTTACGCAAAACTTTAAGTAACATCTCGTTAGAGCCAGAGGCTATCCAATAAGAATTAAGGCGCAGATTAGCCAAGGCATTACATACACTAAAAGGATTGTAAACACCAATGAGACCACGGGAGAAATGGTAGCCGTCATAGATAGAACTCATTGTATCCATAAGGGCACTCTTCGTGATTGCATAGTTATCTGCCAATTCTGATAGCTGTTCTGAAAAATAGAACTGAATTTCATCTTTAGTCAAACCACATATTGTAGCGTACTCATTACGAAAGCTGACATTAGTTAATGTATTAAGCATACTAAACAAACTTATCTGAGTAAACTTTGTAATGCCAGTAATAAAGACACACTTGATGCAGTAACCATAGTCCTTCAATCCAGTAAAGAAATTGCGGTATATCTCACGGCATGCATCATGATGATTGGTCTCATAAGTATGCTGCAAAGGAACATCATACTCATCAACAATAATGGCTATCTGTACTCCTGCCTGTTCGTATGCTCTTTGGATAATACCATTTAAACGATTACCTAAAGACTGCTCATCCGGATTTCTGCCATATATCTTCTCGTATGAAGACAACACATTGTTCAAATATTCAGTAAGCGTCTGAGCAGAAGAACCACCCAAACTCATACTAAGATAGATAACAGGACGTTTTACCCACTCCGTTTCAAGTTCCATAATTTTGAGACCTTCAAAGAGTTCCTTTCTACCCTCAAAATAACATTTTAGGGTAGAACACAAAAGAGACTTACCGAAACGGCGTGGACGGCTCAGGTAATTGTATTTAGTACCATTAGCCAATTTCCAAACCATATCGGTCTTATCAGCATAGATATAATGATCTCTACGCATCTCTTCAAAATCCTGTATGCCTAAAGGCAATTTTCTATTCAGTTGCGTCATATTGTTTCATTTTTCTGCAAATATACTCCTTTTATATGAAACAGCCAAACTATTTTTATGTTTTATGCAATATTCACGTACCTTTTCAGTTTATATAATAAAATGAAGATATAAATATGTTAACAGAAATATTACCAATCATAGGAGCATTCATACTGAGCATGACATGTGGTGCATTTTTCATTCCATCAGTGCTGAAATTCTGCAAGAAAAAAAAGTTGTATGATATTCCAACCCTAAGAAAAGTGCATAGCGCACCTATACCACGATTGGGTGGCATTGCATTCATACCAAGCATGATGATTTCAGCTGTAGCTGTATTGCTTATCATAGCTACAAATAATATTCAAGACAAAATCTCTCTCAGTATGTGGAGCGTAGGTTTTATCTTAAGTCTGTCGATTATCTACTCTGTAGGAATCATTGACGATTTAATCGGTCTTAATGCTAAAGTGAAATTTGCCGCTCAAATTCTCGCTGCCAGCATCATGCCTATATGTGGGCTCCAGATTAATGACCTCTATGGTTTGTTTGGTATTTACGAGATACCTTCGAGTATTGGTATTCCTCTCACAATCTTTACATTTGTATTCATAGATAATGCACTCAATCTGATAGACGGCATTGATGGTTTGGCAACAAGTCTCTCCATCATTGCTCTGCTTGGTTTCTTTTATTGTTTCATACCATACGACTTGATTGCTTATGAAGTGATGATTGCAGGTTTGGTTGGCGTACTGATAGTATACCTATATTATAATATGTGGGGAAAAGTAGAAAAAGGAACCAAGATATTTATGGGCGATTCGGGCAGCTTAACATTGGGATTTTTCTTGGCATTTCTATTTGTCAAAGCAATTGCCGTAAATCCAAATATTATGCCAATGTCTCCAAAACGCGTGCTGATAGCATATAGTCTGCTCATCATACCTACTTTTGATGTCGTAAGAGTAGTGTTACATCGCATCAGAAACAGGAAACCAATCTTTGATGCAGACAAAAGCCATATACATCACAAGATATTGGCTATGGGATATAACCAACACTATACGTTATTCTTTATCATCCTACTAGCCCTAACTTTCGTTGGCACCAACGTAATACTTGGCAATATGAATGTAGGATTAACAGGTATTTTACTTATCGATATAGCCCTCTATACGATGCTACACATCGGTATCAATCAAAAAATCAAACTAAAGAAAGAAGTAGAGAAATGACCATACAAAACAAAACAGAAATCAAGAATAGAAACAACAGAATGGAGCGTTTCGTAAAACGTTCCACAGATATTCTTTTATCTCTACCTTGTCTCATACTATCTTCTCCTCTATTTGCCATTATCTCATTAGCCATTAAGTGGGAAGACGGATTACCAATCATCTACAAGCAAGAGCGTATAGGTTTGCATGGGAAACCTTTCAACATCTATAAGTTCAGATCGATGAAGGCAGATGCTGAAAAAGATGGTCCAAATCTACTAGAGATTGAAGGCGACACGCGACTCACTCATGTCGGTAAATTCATTAGAACTCATCATTTAGATGAACTTCCACAATTATGGAACATTCTAAAAGGAGATATGTCATTTGTCGGTCCGCGTCCTGAACGCAAATACTATATCGACCAGATTATGGAGCATGATCCTCGATATACTTATCTGTATCAGATTCGTCCGGGAGCTACTTCTTATGCCACCTTATATAATGGATATACGGATACGATGCCGAAGATGCTGAAAAGACTCGAACTTGACCTCTACTATCTGGAGCACAGATCCTGGTGGTTTGATGCCAAGATTCTATTCAAAACTATGGTGAACATTCTATTTGGCAAAATATTCTAAGGTTAGCTACTGATGCAATAAAGGGGTGAATACTTATAATATAGTGTATTCACCCCTTTATTGTACCTTCTTCCTAACGAAATCCATATTTAACTGTTGGGAAGACTCATGCCCAACATCGCATTTCTCACTTTTCGAGTAGGATAACCCAACATATAACTGCAGTCAACCACCTTCTTGATGGTAAGGTAACCTAACTGATAAAGAAAGAGCTTAGGTTCATTCATATTGACATTACTCATCACCTGATACAAAAAAAGAGTCACTGTGAAGTAACCCTTTCCCGACCGGGGACACCCCAATCCTGAATAAAGAAGCCTTTATCCGATTGCAAAGATATGGTAATTCTTTTATATATGCAAATAAATAGATGATTACTTATTGATTTTTTAAAGAATTAACATAAGGAAAAAGTAACAGATCTGACTCTGTTTGTTTAATCTTAAAGGAGTTAGCACTTGTAATTCGCTTCGTAAGCCAGTGGATTACGGGGCGTAAGTAACTGACTTTTGCATCGCAAGTAACTGACTTTTACTTCGTAAGCAACGGCTTCAGGGTGACGGGTGACACTGGTGACAGTGATTTCTGAAGATTTACTCTCGCGCGGGCAGGCAGGAACTTTCGGCCTGATTTTTCCTGCCTGCCCGCGCGCGAGGCGAAAAGTTGAAAAACTAGTGTCACCCTGTCATCGTGTCACCGTGAACACTGAGCAGAGAGAATGCGCCGTATAGCTCTCTTGCTATGGGCATAAACTCTCCTGTCTCCGCCTCCGTTGGCTTTCGGAAGTAGAGATCCACACATTACTGTTTCTGTCGCGGCGCCTCCAAAGTAGGTAATAAGGTTCTAAATTGTGTCACACGGTGCAAAGATAGCAAAAATAAAATAAATGAGAGTTCCCACTATGGGAACTCGTAAACGACAATTATTGTTTTTTAGATTCTTTTAAACGACAAAAGGCTGAAAAATATATCCAATTCTCGAAAGTTGCAGAAGAAATTGGTGCGAACTGTATGGTTGAAACGGACTGAAGGGCGTAATGGGTAATTTCAACCGTACATATCGAAAGATTTTAGACATCGAACGCTGTGAAAGGGAAAAAGGAGGTTTTGTGACAGATTTTCTCTTTCTCTGCTTTATTATTTGGCATTATTTATATAAAAATCTGTTTTCTCGTACAGATAGAAAATGCTCTACAAAGGTATTTAAAACTTTTTTTTAAGTTGATGGTAAATTTGTTGCCATTTTATTTTTTTGTTTCATTTTTTTTTAGTACCTTTGCAAACGTTATCCTGAATACAATCTTTTTACCTTAAAGAAAACTAATACCTATTGAATGTAGAGCAGTTGTCTGAGAAGATAGCTGCTCTTGTCTTTTTTATAGCTCCCCATATAATAAATACCGCAAAACATCCGTTTTTATTTATAGAAACAAGTTTTATTACTTGTATAAATCATCACGCAAGAAACAATGGAAACAGAAGTAAAGAAGATTCCTTATCTCGACCTGAAGGCAATCAATGAGCCATACGAGAAGGAGATAAAGGATGCTATCAACAAGGTGGTCAACAGCGGATGGTATCTGCAAGGTGAAGCCGTAAAGAGGTTTGAAAAATCGTATGCACAGTTTATCGGTACAGAATACTGCATCAGCTGCGCTAACGGGACGGATGCGCTCAAACTGATGCTGATGGGCGAACTGGCTATCGGAAATCTGCAGAAAGGGGATGAAGTGATCGTGCCTGCCAATACTTATTTCGCTACCGTACTTGCCATCAGCAGCGTAGGACTGACTCCTGTATTGGTGGATGCCAATATCGATACATTACAGATAGATGACCGGCTGATAGAAGCACGAATCACACCGAAGACCAAAGCCATCATGATTGTTCATCTCTATGGCAAACTGGCGTGGACTCCGAAGATAGCAGAAATCTGCAAGAAGCATCATCTCTTGCTTTTCGAAGACAATGCGCAGGGATTCGGATGCTCCACTACCCTATCTGATTCTTCTGAAAAACTATCGAAAAGAAGATATACCGGAAATCTTTCGGATGCTGCCGCTCACAGTTTCTATCCTAGCAAGAATCTGGGAGCCTTGGGAGATGCCGGAGCGGTAACTACCAACAACAGGGAGTTGGCTGAAGCCATCATGTCACTACACGAATATGGAAAGATAGAAGACGGCATTTTCAGATACCAGGGCGTCAACTCGCGTATGGACGAGATTCAGGCTGCGGTACTGAATGTGAAACTGCAATATCCTGAGAACGAACAGAAAGCGAGATACAGACAAGTACAGCTATACATGGAGCATCTGGATGATAGTATCAAGGACAGATGCATCGCTGCGAAACTCCTCTCTCCAGCTCATGAGAATGTTTTCCACGTCTTCCCTTTCCTTACCCCGAAGCGAGACCAACTGAAAGCTTTCCTGGCAGAGAATGGGGTCGGCACAAAGATTCATTACTTCCGCCCACCCTATCTGCAGCCATGCTATCCGGAAATGAACCATCTGGAATTTCCGGTAGCTAAGAGAATAGCTGACGAAGAACTGAGTCTGCCTTGCAACTCTTCGCTCAACGATGAAGATATCATCAGAGTAAGCAAACTCATCAACCAGTTCTTGGCTTAAAGGTACTGCACCTTGGCACCGATAGAAAGGCCGAAGACATCCCAGAAACCGGCATTGCCATTACGGTAGAAACGCATAAAGTAGATATCCGTTGTACCCAACTCATAGAAGAACGTGATACTCTTGATACGCTTACGTTTATTGTGCGGAATATCATACTTAAAACGTTCACCCAAGGCGATATTAGGACGGACTCTGGTAGAGAACGGATAGTAGCCGCTTTCATACTTGGTAGGCTGCTTAGTCCAGAAATCATGTCCGAACACCGTATTGAAATACAGGCTGCACTCCAGAGGTTCAAACCACCAGCCCTTACCGATATTGTGACGCCAAGGAATGAAATTCTCCTTGAGCGTCATAGTTAACTTCTCATCGTCAGAACTGAACTTCGGGATGTAGCCAAACAAGAGCTGCGTTTCCCACTGGCGGCGCTTACCATATTCCCATCCGATACCCAGCGAAATGATACCCATATTGCCACAGGTCTGAATGATGCCACTAGTAGGTATCAGCAAATCCCAATGCTTACGGTAGCGCATGACGCGGCGGTCATATCGGGTCAGTTTGCCATCCGCCAACACCAGAGTATCATGAACGATACTATCCTTCTGTTCCAACTCCTCACTTTTCCCGGTAACCTCACCGGCAGCATGAACCTGTACAGAACCTGCAGCAAGCAAAGCTCCCAGAATGAATATATGCTTAAAACTCAATAACTTCATAACGATAACCTTTTGGAGTAATGGTGAATATATAGTACTGATGCTTAGCGGCATTGGCCACCTGATAATAGATGATGCCATCGCCATAAATATCTTCTTGCTTGGTATGATGACCATGACCGCAAAGGCAGAACATCAAACCAGGGAACTGATGGGTATAAAAATTGAAGACCTTAGCCACATTATTATTAAACTGCTCTGAATAAGGGGCAGCATGCATACAGACAATGGTACGCGAAAAGTCATCTGCATCTGCCTTAACCTGCTCTTCCATGAAATCGAAATTAGGTACAGGGCGAGAATAGTCAAACTCTATGGCATTGGTATTGAGACAGACAAACTTTACCTTACCGGCGATGAAACTGAAATCCGGATTACCAAAGATTTTCTGATAAGACTGGTTACCTGTTCCTAAACAGTCATGATTACCCAGCAGAGCCACGAAAGGTATCTTCAACTTCTGAAGATGGTCACGGGTCCACTGAAACTCACGGGTAGCACCAAAGTCGGTAAGGTCTCCACAATGAATCACGAAATCGAGGGAATCACTGCGGCGATTGATATCATTAACCTCACTCTTCAAATCATCCAACCACTGGTGTGAATCGCTGATCATAGCAAAACGGATTGTATCTTTCGATTTTACTGCAGCCTCAATTTTCTGAATATTTGTAACATTCAGATTTCTATCGCCGTTGATTTGCACATCATAAGGATGAACATCGAAGACGGTATCGCAGGATGCCACCATACAGAGACAACAGGCAGCCAGAATATAGGGAATAATTTTATGCATTCTTGTCTTATTATCTTTAAAAACTCTTTTTTATAACTCTTAAATACTACTTTTTCTTCTTTTTCAACCTTGCATAGAAACCTTGCAACCTGCCTGGCTGGCAACCGGCATCGAGCAGTTTCTTCAAATCACGATAGGCTTCGTCTTTTCTTCCAAGCAGAATCAGGATGTCTACATGATTGAAAGCAAAATCCTCATTACCGGCATCCAACTCCATCGCCTTGGCGTAATCAAACTCTGCCAGCTCAAGCATACCCCTCTCCTTCTCCATGCCACCTCTTGCAGCATAAGCCATCGCACTGTCAGGGTACTGCTCTATCAGACTGTTAATGCCATCGTAAGCCTCGGTATAATGCTTATCTTTCTCATTGAGCAAAGCCAGACCGAGTTGCGCCTGAAAGTTGCCAGGAACAAGTACCAGAAGATTCTGATAATCGAGACGCGCAAAGTTATAACGGAGCAACTTCTCATTGACAAAGGCACGATAGAACAAACCGGCGATATTGGTATTGTTCAGAAAGAGTACCTTATCAAGATCATCCTTGGCATATTGCCACTGCTCCAACTGGATATTCCAAGCAGCCTTTTTCAGTCGCAGATCGATACTGTCTGGATGATATGCAAGCACTTCTGTAGCCTTGGAGAGTGAATCGCGCAAGGTTTTATTCTGAGCAGCACGTGGCTTGTCGGCATCTACGTTCTGCGCAGATACAGATAAAGAAACCATCGATGCCAATAATAATGTATAAAAACTTTTCATGGTGCAAAGTTAAGAAGACTTTTGCAAACTGCCAAATAAAAAACTATAAAACTTATTTGAGTTTACAAAAAGAACTAAATTTCAGAAAGACAGGACAATCAACAAGAAAAACCTTAAGAGAAAGAAACACTCCTCTTAAGGCTTTTATCTATAAAGCATCTGGATAGAAAATTCACCCAGCGCCGGAAAATCCATTTACAGATTAAGCATTCTTAATCCAGTTAACGATCCATGCGCCAACCTCAGTTGTGCCATACTGAGCACCACCCTCAACCTGAATTTCAGGTGTGCGGACATTGGCATCGAGAGAAGCATCTACTGCCTTGCGAATCAAGGCACCCTCCTCGTTCAAGCCAAAGTGCTCCAACAACATAGCTGCAGAAAGAATCTGAGCTACCGGGTTAGCCAGGTTCTTGCCAGCTGCCTGTGGCCATGAACCATGAACAGGCTCGAACAATGGTGTGTGCTCACCGAGAGAGCTAGATGGCTGCAAGCCCATAGAACCGGTGATGCAAGAAGTCTCATCGGTCAGGATATCACCGAAGGTATTCTCTGTAACGATAACATCGAAGAATGTAGGCTCAGTCAATACGCGCATAGAAGCGTTGTCGATGAACATATAATCGGTGTTTACCTCAGGATACTGTGGCTCCATCTCCTTGGCAATCTGACGCCAGAGACGAGAAGATGCCAATACGTTTGCCTTATCTACTACTGTCAAGTGCTTGTTGCGCTTCATGGCAAACTCGAAAGCTACCTTCAGGATGCGCTCAATCTCAGGACGGGTATAGATATCTGTATCGTATGCCTTATCGTTATCCTGATACTTCTCACCGAAGTACATACCGCCAGTTAACTCGCGAATAACTACAAAGTCAGCACCCTTCAGGAGTTCATCCTTCAATGGTGACTTGTGGAGCAGGCAATCGAATGTGGCTACTGGGCGAACATTGGCGAAGAGGCCCAACTTCTTACGCATAGCGAGCAAGCCCTGCTCAGGACGAACCTTGGCTGTAGGGTTGTTGTCGAAACGTGGGTCGCCAACGGCTGCGAAGAGCACTGCGTCAGCATCCATACAAGTTTTGAAGGTCTCCTCTGGGAATGGATCACCTACCTCGTCGATAGCGTGAGCGCCGCAGATAGCCTCGTTGTAAGTAAACTCGTGGTTGAACTTCTCTGCAATGGCCTGCATAACTGCTACGCCCTGCTTCATAATCTCTGGTCCGATACCATCACCGGCGAGAACTGCAATGTTTAATTTCATCTTATTTGATTTTTTAATTGTTTTATTGTTTATAACCTTCGGAGATAATTCTGTAATCTTCGGAGATATTTTCGTAACCTTCGGAGATATTTTCGTAATCTTCGGAGATATTATTCCATATCCAGATTTCGAGGCGACGCTGGCTGTTCATCGCTCTTATCTGCCTCATACATATTAAGCATTTTGAGCGTTGCCTTGATAGCTGCCTCCGTCTGGTCGGCATCCAAGCCTCGGGTACGCCAGATACGGTCACCTTCACGCCAGGTGATGACTGTCTGAACGAGGGCATCGGTACGGCCACCAGGTGGGATAGTTACCTGATAGTTGTCGAGCTTAGGGAAGGTTTTGCCGAGCTTCACCTTGTAGATATTGCGGAGGGCTTTCACGAAAGCATCATACTGACCATCACCGGAGCTCTGGTCTTCATACTCCTTGCCATCGATTTCTACCTTTACACTGGCTATTGGCTTCAAACCATATGAGGTTGATACCATGTAACTTACCAGTTTCACCTTATCCTCTGGAGCTCCATGCTTCAATACATCACTCACGATGTATGGCAGGTCGTCCTGGGTTACCAGTTCCTTGCGGTCGCCGAGTTCTGTGATCCGCTTGGTCACCGCCTTGGTCTGCTCAGGCGTCAGTTCCAATCCCAGTTCATTGAGGTTCTGCACAATATTCGCCTTGCCAGAGTTCTTACCCAACGCATACTCACGATGTCTGCCGAAACGCTCAGGTACCAGGTCGTTGCAATAAAGCTTGTCTTTGTTGTCACCATCGGCATGCACACCAGCTACCTGGGTAAAGACGTTGTCTCCTACTACCGGAGTATTCGGAGCCACGGCAATGCCACTATATCCTTCAACCAATCGGGAAATATCGTTCAAACGGTCTTCCTTAATATTGGTCTTTGCCTCGAACATGTCTTTCAGAATCACCTGAACACTTGCCAATGGTGCATTGCCACAACGCTCACCTAGACCATTCACGGTAACGTGGAGACCCTTGGCGCCGCTCAATACGGCAGCCAGCGAGTTGCTCACAGCCAGATCGTAGTCGTTATGGGCATGGAAGTCGAAGTGAGAATTCGGATAACGGCGCACCATCTGGCGCATATACTCCACACACTGCAATGGGTTCAGAATACCCAACGTATCAGGAAGAAGGAAGCGCTTGATAGGCAGTTTTACCAACTCATCCATCATCATGAAGAGATAGTCACGGCTGTCGCGCATACCGCTCGACCAGTCCTCCAAGTAGAGATTCACGGTGAATCCCTTGCTCAAAGCATAGTCGATGGTCTGCTTGATATGAGCGAGATGCTCCTCAGGCGACATCTTGAGTTGCTGGGTACAGTGCTTGTAGCTACCCTTAGCCAAGAGGTTGATGACATGACCGCCGCATTCAGCAATCCAATCCACACTCTTGTTGTTATCCACGAATCCCAATACCTCAACGGAATCCAGTTTACCTATAGTCTTGGCATAACGGCAAATTCGAGCGACAGCATCCTTTTCACCTTCTGACACACGCGCTGAAGCCACCTCAATGCGATCTACATTGATGTCGTGCAACAGCATTCTTGCTATCATCAACTTCTCGTGAGGAAGGAAACTGACACCATTGGTCTGCTCGCCGTCGCGCAGCGTGCAGTCCATGATCTCAATCTCCTTGATGCGGGAATTATCTCTCTTTGCGTTAACGTTCATAATTACTTGTTTTTAGCTTCCCAAGCCTCAACCTTGTCGCGGTTCTGAACGAGGAAGTCTACATCGTCCAAACCATTCTCCAAACAGTGTTTCTTGTAGCCGTTGATTTCAAAGTGCTCGCTCTTGCCGGTAGCAAGATTGGTCACGGTCTGGTTAGGAAGATCTACCTTCACCTCTGTCTTGTGATCCTTGTCGATGCTCTCGAAGAGTTCCTTCAGGAATTCCTCGCTTACTACTACTGGCAATACGAGGTTGTTCAACTCGTTGTTCTTGTGGATATCAGCAAAGAAAGAACTGATAACCACACGGAAGCCTGCACCTGCGATAGCCCAGGCAGCGTGCTCACGGGAAGAACCGGAGCCGAAGTTCTTGCCAGCTACGAGGATGACACCACTGTATGAAGGATCGTTCATCACGAAGTCTGGCTTTGGAGTTCCGTCGGCATTATAGCGCCAATCGCGGAAGAGGTTGTCGCCCATGCCCTCTTTATCGATGGCCTTGAGGAAACGGGCTGGGATGATCTGGTCTGTATCTACATTCTCCAATGGAAGAGGAATGCAGCTTGATGTAATTACATTGAATTTCTGTTTCATCGTTGTTGAAATGTTTAATTTTAAATGTTTAGTGTTTACTTGATTAGATAGTGATTAATAGTTATAAAGCGAAGCCCAACTAATCACTAATCACTAATCATTAATCACTATATTACATAAACTCTCTTGGGTCGGTAATCTTACCAGTGATAGCGGCAGCTGCTGCTACGTATGGGCTGGCAAGGATGGTACGGGAACCTGGTCCCTGACGACCCTCGAAGTTACGGTTGGATGTACTTACAGAGTACTTGCCTGCAGGAATCTTATCATCGTTCATTGCCAGACAAGCAGAGCATCCTGGCTGACGGATTTCGAAGCCAGCAGCCTCAACAATCTTATCAATTCCCTCTTCACGTATTTGTTTATCAACCAACCATGAACCTGGTACAAGCCAAGCAGTTACGCCATCTGCCTTCTTCTTTCCTTTAACAAGAGAAGCGAAAGCACGGAAGTCTTCGATACGACCATTGGTACATGCGCCCAAGAATACATAATCGATAGGATGACCCTCGAGTTTCTCGCCTGGCTGGAAGCCCATGTAGTTCAAGCTCTTCTTGAAACCAGCCTGCTCTTCCTCTGGAATCTCATCGAGAGTTGGGATATTTTCTGTGATACCGATACCCATACCAGGGTTGGTACCGTAAGTGATGCGTGGTTCGATATCCTTTGCCTCGAAAGTCAACTCCTTGTCGAATACAGCGTCATCGCCACTCTTCAAGGTCTTCCAGTAAGCTACAGCCTTGTCCCACTCTTCACCCTTAGGTGCATATTCACGACCCTTGATGTACTCGAATGTTGTCTCATCAGGAGCAACGAAACCACCACGGGCACCCATCTCGATAGAGAGGTTACAGAGAGTCAGACGACCTTCCATAGACATATCCTTCACTACATCGCCACTGTACTCAACGAAGTAACCGGTAGCACCCGAAGTAGTGAGTTGGCTCATCAGATAAAGAGCAACATCCTTAGCTGTTACACCCTTGCTGAGCTTGCCGTTGATGCTGATACGCATAGACTTTGGCTTGCTCTGGAGAATACACTGTGAAGCCATCACCATCTCCACCTCAGAAGTACCGATACCGAAAGCTACAGCACCCATGGCACCATGGGTAGAAGTATGAGAGTCACCGCAAACGATGGTCATACCAGGAAGAGAAAGACCCTTCTCAGGACCTACTACGTGGATGATACCATTATCCTTTGTGTTCATGGCAAAGTGAGTAACACCGAAATCAGCGGTGTTCTTTGCCAAAGTATCTACCTGCTTCTTTGAGATAGGATCCTCGATTGGTTTATCCTGATCGTGGGTTGGAGTATTGTGGTCAGGCATACAGAAAATCTGGTCTGGACGGAACATCTTGAGTCCGCGTGCTCGCATACCAGCGAATGCCTGAGGTGATGTTACTTCGTGACAGTAGAGACGGTCGATGTAAAGCTGTGTAGGACCGTCCGGAACAATCTGGACAACATGCTTGTCCCAAATCTTGTCGAATAATGTATTCATAATATCTCTTGTTATATATATGTTTATCTAATCTTAAACTTGTTAATACAATCAATGTAAGCCTCAACAGAAGCAGTAACGATGTCGGTATCTGCGCCGAAGCCATAATAAACATGACCATCGTATTCTACCTGCATGTGAACCTTGCCCACATCGTCTGAACCCTTGTCGATAGCCTGGATGGTGAACTCCTTGAGGTTCATCTCCTTGGTGATGACCTTCTTGAGAGCATTGATAGCAGCATCTACCGGACCGTTACCAGATGATGCAGCCTCAAACTTCTGACCTGCAATATCAAGACCGATACTTGCCACGCTCTTCACGCCCTTACCTGTAGTAACCTGCAACCAGTCGAGCTGAACACCATGCTTATCAGCAGAATCAGCACCGGCAAGCATCAAAACATCCTCATCGGTAACTTCCTTCTTCTTGTCAGCCAACTGGAGGAACTTCTTGTAAATCTTGTCGAGCTTCTCCTCATCATTAATCTCTACACCATTGACATGGAGACGGTACTTCAATGCTGCACGACCAGAGCGGGCTGTCAGAACGATAGCGTTATCATCCAATCCCACTTCCTTAGGATCAATGATTTCATAAGTCTGGACATTCTTCAAGACGCCATCCTGATGGATACCAGAAGAATGAGCAAAGGCATTGCGGCCCACGATAGCCTTGTTAGGCTGAACAGGCATATTCATCAAGCTGCTCACCATGCGTGAAGTAGGAATAATCTTGGTAGTATTGATGTTGGTATCAATATTGATATGCTTGTGACACTTCAGAATCATAGCAATCTCTTCGAGCGAAGTATTGCCTGCGCGCTCACCAATACCATTGATGGTAACCTCAACCTGGCGTGCACCATTCAAAACACCCTGCAGGGTATTGGCAGTAGCCATACCGAGGTCGTTATGACAGTGGGTAGAAAGACGAGCCTTGTCAATGCCATCAACATGCTCCATAAGATACTTGATTTTGTCACCATATTCATCAGGCAGACAATAACCTGTAGTATCAGGAATGTTCACTACAGTAGCACCCGCCTTGACAACAGCCTCAACGACACGAGCCAGATACTCATTATCGGTACGACCTGCATCCTCAGCATAGAACTCAACGTCCTCAACATACTTTTTTGCATACTTGACAGCAGCTACAGCACGTTCGATGATTTCCTCACGGGTAGAATTGAACTTATACTTGATATGACTGTCGCTGGTACCGATACCGGTATGGATTCTCTTATGCTTAGCATACTGCAAAGCCTCAGCAGCACAATCAATATCCTTTTCTACGGCACGGGTAAGTGCACAAATAGTAGGCCAGGTTACAGCCTTAGAGATTTCTACCACTGAATTGAAGTCGCCCGGACTTGATATAGGAAATCCAGCCTCAATTACATCTACGCCCAACTGCTCCAGTTGCTTTGCCACCTGAATCTTCTCAACTGTGTTCAACTGACATCCCGGAACCTGTTCGCCATCGCGGAGGGTCGTATCGAAAATGTATAATCTGTCACTCATATCTTTAAAATTTTAAATTTACACCTTATTATATATATAAGAGCTACACATTCAGAACGCACTACGTTTATATAGCAATCCGTGCAGAAGCATCAGATAAAGTAAAAAGCCTTCCCCCACTCCATAGACGGAAGTGTAGAAAGGCTTTTAATATCTTAAGCGATGAACTATACGCACACCTTATCACTTCCGCCCACAAACTGCAGTCGAAGTCGAATAATAATGCTTGTAATGTTCAACAATGTTGTTCTCATATCTATCTTATTATGTTATATTCTTAAATTCGCATGCAAAGGTAACACTTTTATTTGATACTAGCAAACAATTTATAACTTTTTTAATAGAAATGATAACAAATTCTTATATTCTTATAGATTTTTCACCCAAAAACGTTAATTCTGTGCAAGAATTTGGCAAAAATGCCGGTTTCTGAGCGAAAAACTGACAAACGCTAACCTTAGAAAGGCAGATTCTCAGCAGGCGGCGGTGGTAGCGGACTACCATCCTGTCCTCCGCCATTCATCCTAGAGCCTACAATTTCACCACCTTCTTCGACAGGTGCCGCTGCAGCATCCTGCGGATCCTGGAATCGGGTAAATTCTCCACGGAAGTTCAGGAGAACATCTCCAACAGAACCCTTACGGTGCTTGGCGATGATAATCTGTGCCATACCATGAAGGTCATTACCCTTTTCATCCTGATAGATGTGATAATATTCCGGGCGGTGAACGAAAAGCACCATATCGGCATCCTGCTCGATGGCACCGGATTCACGGAGGTCACTCAACTGAGGTCGCTTTCCTTCCAAACCCTCACGGTTCTCTACATTACGGGAGAGCTGCGAAAGAGCAAGCACAGGAATATTCAACTCTTTGGCAATACCTTTGAGCGAACGGGAGATGGTAGAAACCTCCTCCTGACGGCTGCCAAACTTCATACCATTGGCATTCATCAGCTGGAGATAGTCGATCATCAACAGTTTAACACCCTTTTCCCTTACCAGTCGGCGCGCCTTGGTACGGAGTTCGAAAACAGAAAGACCAGGCGTATCATCAATATAAATAGGTGCACCTGTCAGTTTTCTCAGTTTTTTATCCAACCGTTCCCATTCTGGCTGTTCCAATTGTCCGTTCAGTATTTTTTTACCCGAAATCTCGCAAACATTCGAGATGAGTCGGTTCACCAACTGAACGTTATTCATTTCCAGAGAGAAGAATCCGATAGGCACATCATAATCTACCGCCACATTCTTGGCAATACTCAATGCAAAGGAAGTCTTACCCATGGCAGGACGACCGGCGATAATCACAAGGTCGGACGGTTGCCAACCTGATGTCATATCATCCAACCCACGATAACCCGTAGGAATACCGGTAAGACCACCCGAGTTCTGAGCAGCGCGCTGCAAGATGGCAACAGCCTCCTTTACAACCGGATCAATCTGTGTATAATCCTGCTTCATATTGTTCTGCGAAAGCTGGAAGAGTTCACCTTCAGCTTTCTGCATCAGTTCATCCACATCCACACCTTCTTCATACGCCATCGTCTCGATGTCGCCGGCATAATGAATCAGCTGGCGCTGCATATATTTCTGCGCCAGGATACGGGCATGCGACTCTACATGGGCAGCCGAAGCCATGCCTGCAGAAATATCCATGAGATATTGTGCTCCTCCCACCTTATCCAGTTCGCCAGTCTTGGCTAACTGATCGGCAAGAGTCATGATATCCACAGGCCGTTCCTCCATGTTCATCACCTGGATAGCCTGATATATTCTCTTATGACGCGGGTCATAAAAAGTATCCGGCTTGAGCAACTCCGACACCACCGAAAAAGCATCAGAATCTATCATCAAGGCACCCAGTACCGCCTGCTCCACATTCACAGCCTGCGGCTGCAAATGGGCGTAGGTTGGATCTATCTGTACCTTATTCTTATTTTTATTATTCTCCGCCATCTTTATTGTTTTTTCCTTTCCTCGAAAACTTTTTTTGTTATAAATTCCAATTCTATAGGCGCAATACCACGATCATCGAGCCAATCTCCCATCTCGAGCAGACCGAATGCATCTATATCTTCCTTAGGGGAAAAAGCTGCATGACCAGATGCTTCATCCAAAAATCTGATAGCTGCAGTTCCTCCCTTTTTCACGAGAACGCAGAGTCCATAATAGAAAAATTTCATAGCCTCCCATCTGTGGTCTTGTGGCTTGGAAACTCTGTTCACCATCGCAGATAACATTTTCATGAACATGCGTTTCTTATCATCCTTATCCATATCTGTCATGTCAGAATTCAACATTTCCCTGATTTCATTATCATCACTATTTTGCAGATAAGGTTCTATTAAAGCCATTGCATGGTCAATGTTTTTATCGCCTTCCGATTCTGTAAAGAGCAAAGAGAAAGCCAGTCTGCATTCAACCTGTTCTTCCTTAGGATACTGTTCATCCATCTGGAAAGCCCATTCCAAAGCCTCTTTATAATGATGGAATTTCAATAAGAGATCGGTCTTTTTCAGCTTGAGCTTAAACTGCTTACTCTCATCTGATTCTTCTTTAATCAGGCAATTCAATGATATTAAAGCCGCCGGGTCTTTTATCTCTTCTTCTATTTCTAATTTCAACTCCGTGGCAGCCTTATAAGTTGGGCTTGTTTTCTTAATCACATAGAGATGTTCAAGCGCTTCATCATATTTTTCCTCCGATTTGTATGCCAATGCAAGCATCATATTCTCTTCGTCGGTATATTTTTCCAGATTACGCAAAATCTTGCTAACAAAGGCATAGTCACCTCTTTTAGCAGAGAAACGGGCCAGTGACAGGCGATACTTGTCATATTCCGGTTTAGCAAACAGTCCCGTAGTAAAGAAAGGAATTTCCTTCTGCACTTCGAAAGGATTATCAAATGCCTTCCTCATTGGAGAGAGAGTATAGAATCGGTAGAGGTCCTGCACATAGCGATGACGAACCCTAATTGCACGTTTCTTCTTTTCCTCTTCAGAGAGATTCTCTTCATGTTCCATTACCGAATCAAGCAGTGTGACATTTTCAGAATCCATTGCTTCTGTAGAATCAGTCTCATCCTCTACTGGCTCTTCGGTATTCTGCTCTTTTTCCACCTCATCTTCTTCGTCATAAAAAACAGGACCTGACACCATATTTTCTGGGGCAACATCCAATGATTCAATAAATTCCTTAGATGTATTATTCAATGAAAGAATGATGCTATACAGATCGGTATCACACATAGAGGCACCTTTCAAGAGATTGTTGATGAAATTGCGATGCTGTTTCATCGTAGCCCGAACATTCTTGAGCGTAGAATTACGGACATAGAAAGGAACAAACCAATTATAGAGTGAATGGAAATGACCGAAGCTCTTCTGGTTGGCAAACTGATGATAATAGACATCAACTCCTATATCTTCTGAATTCAACATATAGTCAAAGGCTCCCTTAAGGGCATCATCAGGATTCTCCCCATCTGCTGAGAAGCAATCAAGTCCCAATTCACCCGTTTGGTCTATCTTTTCGGCCAAATCCTGAGTAAAAGAAGTGAGCATGGTCTTCACCACGGAATGCATCATCTCCTTGCTATCCTTTTTACTTGTAAGACATAGACGCATCTGGCGTTGTAGATCAACACAGGCTGCCAAAAATTCATCGTCCATGATCAAGCCAGCTGCAGAATCCCAATATTTCTGTTTTTCACCCGAATTGGTTATTGCAGAGAAAACGAAACCCACCAAAGCTCGCTGACGAACACTGCATGTACAGTCGTCAGACTTGATTAAGCGCATCAAGACTGCAAGTCTAGGGGCATCCATGAATACAGAGCATGACAATGAAACAGCCGAAACTATCATATTGATGGTGTATGGATCTACCAAATCGGAAGCGATGATATCAAGTATATTCTTGACAAAATCATCATTCCATTCATCAGTTGTCAAAATATAAGAAAACACCATATTGCGATAGGCATTAAGCTGCTCTTGTATCTTTTGTCTTTCCTCGTCTATCTGTTCTTCAGACAAGTCTACCCTCAAACTTAGCATAGCTTCATCTGTAGCAAATTTCTCAAAGGTTTCCTGTACCTCATCAAAACTTGTCAGATTCTGAGCTCTTTTGCGAAGTGCAACAAATGTAGACTCATTAGCCAAAATCCATTCGTAGCGCATTTTACTATAGAACTTGTCTATATCCATATCCAAATCTGAAGCAAGATCATAAAGTTCCCGATGTTTAAGTTTGCCATCTATATAATCATGATATAAAGCATCATATCTTTGTTCAATTTCCGCTATTCCAGGCAGACATGGCTCCAAACCCACTTCCTGGTCAATTATCTTGCGAATTGCCTCTATTCTGGATATCATAGTGACATTTTCATGCGAAAACTTTGTCCAGCTAAAATCTTCTCTTTTCATAAGCCGCTTATTTTTGTGCTACAGCCAGGTCACGACGTCTTGGTTCCATAGCGTGTTCATATTTAAGTTTTGGAAGATTACTGATGGTTTTAGCATCGGCACCCGTATATTTTGTGATGATACTTGCATAATACTGTACCCCACGACTGTTTATGCTATCAACAGCAATATTATACGCCTTGATAAACTTGGCAACTTGGTCTTTACGGCGCGGCTCTAAAAGTATTTTCTTGCGGAAAGCAACAACACCTAACTGCAAGTTCTTTTCTCTGCTGTCAAAGAGTTTTACATGCTGTTCAAGTCGGGCTTTGGTAGCTTGAGGTTCTGGCAGCAACATGGCATCCATCTCGTTGTTAAGCAACATACGCAGACGGATGTTCAAATCGTTGATTTGAACCTTATAAGCATCATATTTAGGCTTACCGCTATCGATTGCTAAAGTAGCCAGATAATCAGTTGCAGAGTAGCGGGTCATTGCCACCATCTTATCTGACAGTTGTTTCAGTTCGGATATACGCGAACGCTTATTAGTGATAAACTGCCAATAAAGATTGGTAGAAATAGGGTACGTCAAAGCAGTACCCCGTTTCTCTATATGATGTGCACGAATCAGATCGGTCACGGCTCCCTCTACGCGCTTGCGCTCGATAGCAGTATCACAATCCATTTGTGCAGTATATCTACGCAAATGTACGTCTACACCTTGCTGCTCGAAGATACTGTCATCACATGCCAGAAAGATTGGCAGGCAGTCCATTGTTGGCATCACCGCAATCTTCAGCGCAGCACGGTCTAGGCTATCCAATCTAGCCTTTTCCTTCTTGCTCAAGCGATGACGTTCTGCTTCCGACTTGCCACATCCTGCAAATCCTATAGCCAGCAAGAGCATCAAGGCTGTAAACGTTTTGAACTTATTCATTATCTATCCTTTAATCATTTGTTATTCTACATAGAGAACCAATCCCTTCAAATATTCACCTTCAGGATGATAAATATTGATAGGATGGTCGGCAGGCTGGTGCAACTGGTGCAAGATGCGGACCTTTCTTCCAGCCTGCGCTGCAGCAGTAAACACAGCATTGCGGAACTGATCCTTCGTAACCACCTGAGAGCAACTGAAGGTAAAAAGGATGCCGCCCTTCTTAATACGCTGCAAGCCCTTTACGTTCAGGCGGGTATAGCCCTTCAACGCATTGCGCAAAGCCGCACGGTGCTTGGCAAAAGCAGGAGGATCAAGAACAATCAGATCATACTGCTGGTCATGTTCATCAAGATACTTGAAGGCATCTTCGCAGAATGCCTCATGGCGTGCATCTCCAGGGAAATTGAGCGCAATATTCTCATTGGTCAATTCTATCGCCTTGGCACTGCTGTCTACGGAGTGAACAGCCTTAGCCTCGCCTCTCATCGCATAAACAGAAAAACCGCCGGTATAGCAGAACATGTTGAGCACGCTCTTACCCTTGGCATAATGCTCGAGCAGCGAACGGTTCTCACGCTGATCTACGAAGAAACCCGTTTTCTGACCACGCAACCAGTCGATATGGAATTTCAGTCCATTCTCTACAGCAACATCGTCAGCATCACCTCCCAGTATAAAGCCATTTTCCTGTCTGAGGTCAGCCTTATACGGTAAGGTTGTCTCACTCTTATAGTAGATATTCTCCAGTGCTTCGCCCATCACCTTCTTCAAGGCTTTGGCTATCTCCATGCGGCAAACATGCATACCCACACTGTGAGCCTGCATGACAGCAGTAGGACCATAGCAGTCGATAACAAGTCCCGGCAAGTTATCACCCTCACCATGAACTAAGCGATAAGTAGTATTGGATGAATTACCGGCAATACCCAAAGCGAGTCTCATCTTATATGCCGAATCCAATCTGGCACACCAGTACTCCTCATCAATCTCAATATCTCTAAAAGAAAGAACACGTACAGCGATAGAACCGATCTGATAATGACCTATAGCAATGAATTCACCACTACGGGTAAACACTCTCACAATGTCGCCCTCCTCTATGCCCTCATCCATTGCCTGGATAGCACCCGAGAAGATCCATGGATGAAAACGCTTGAGCGATTCTTCCTTACCTTTCTTTAAATATACGCTTTTATACATATTTTTATATATGATGTTTCTTACGATTATCAATTTCTATTCCTTACCACCTTATATCATGCCCTGAGTTCATCAAGCTCGTAATCGCCTGTAGCAGACAAGCGTTTGAATTCCTCATACAGATTAATGCAGCACCAGGCATCTGTAGCTGCATAGAGAGCCTGCGATTCCTTCAAATCGCTAGCCTCCCAATTGCTCAACCGTTGCGCCTTGCTGATTTTCTGGTGAAACAGGTTCGCATACAGTTTCTGCAGACTCATGTCTGCGATACCAAAGTTCTTTGCAACATCCTGCAACTCGATAAAGTAGCCAGCCTTAAAAGCAGCTCGCTTATGGAGCTGCAGCAAGTCATCGTGCCAGGAAAGTCCTACTTTTGGCACGGTGGTATCTTCGAGCAAGCGAATGATGGCAGGAGTCATGCCCGTATGATGCAGGCGGAAGAGATAACAAGTATCATGTGTACTCACCTGCAACAACGAAACATGGTAAGCCTGACCACGCTTGAATGATGGACGCGTTTCTGTATCCACACCCAGTATATAATGGCTAAGTAGGTCATTAACAGCCGTTTCTGTATCTTCAGGCTTGTCAACGACTACGATTTTGCCAGGAAACAAAACTCTTGGCAAATTCGTGATTGCCGCCTTGTCGAAACTAGTGAAAATAATCTTCATTATGCTTTTTATTCTTTACAAGTTGCAAAATTAGAAAAAAAAGATGAGAAAAAGAATTGTTTTCTCAATTATTTTCGCTAATTTTGCAGATAAATTATTCAAAAATATATAAAATGGCTAAAAAAAGAACTGAAAAAAAGACCAAAACCTTTAGCGAAGCTATTGGTTTACAGTATATTTTCAACAATACTATCACCGACTTTTTCATAGGATTAGCCTTGGTAGTCATTGCTGTGGTTATCATCATCGCTATGATCTCCTTTCTCAACACAGGAGCCAATGACCAGAGTTTGCTCGAAAATCTTAAGCCGGGCGAATGGACCAACACGGAAAAACAGTTTCAGAACTACTGCGGATCCTGGGGAGCCATTGTATCCTATTGGCTCATTGCCATGAATTTCGGATTTCCAGCCTTCATGCTCCCATTCTTTGTTATTATGGTGGGATTGCAGATGATGCATGCCTACAAGCTGAACCTGTGGAAATGGTTCTTTTGCATGATTGTGGTCATGCTATGGATGTCGGTAACCTTTGCCAAGTTCATCGCACCTATCATGCCAAGCCTCATCTTCAATCCGGGCGGAAAGCACGGACTCTATGTCGTGCAGAATCTGGAGAACATCATGGGTCCTCCAGGACTTACTGCCATTCTTTTCTTCGTGGCAGTAGCATTCCTCACCTATCTCACCACTGAAACCATTACGGTAATCAGAAAAGCACTCAACCCTATCGGTTATATATCAAATAAGGTGAAATTTGAGATTACTAACCATGGAAAGAACCGGAAAGATACGGAAGCTATCGACGAGGTATACGCCAGCGCAGCATATGGTGCTGGCACAGAGGATGAGAAAGAAGAATATAAGGAAGAAGAACCTGCCAAAGTCATCGACCTGAATCTGGATCCGGACCAGACTTTCGCAAACCCAGACATGCCTTCTACGTCTGTTGAGCCAGAGGCAAACGGACAGGAAGCTACAGGAACAGAAAGTGATACAGAAAAAGATAAAACCATCGGTATAGCCAACGGCACGCAGAACGAGAATATGTCACTCATTGCACGTCAGCGCGAACTCCGTACAAAACGGGCAGAACAGGAAGCATTGGAAAAGCAAGCTGCCGAGGCTGCTGCAGCTTCTGAGCATATAGGTATGGACATCTCTGTAGCCACAGCCGACGAGAAGGCTACAGGCAACACCTTGAGCAATGCAGAAGTACTGAATACTCCTATCAATCCGAAGGAGCCGTTCACCAGATATAAATATCCGGTACTCAACCTTCTGAAGAAGTATGAGGATGACGGCGTATCCATCGATGAGGAAGAGCAGCGCGCCAACAAAAACCGCATCATCGAGGTGCTGGGCAACTTTGGCGTACAGATCAAAACCATCCGTGCTACGGTTGGTCCTACCATCACACTCTACGAAATCCAGCCTGCAGAAGGCGTACGTATCTCTAAGATCAAGAATCTGGAAGATGACATCGCCTTGAGTCTGGCAGCTCTCGGCATCCGTATCATCGCTCCTATCCCAGGTAAGGGAACCATCGGTATTGAGGTACCTAACGCAAAGGCGAACATCGTTAGTATGGAAAGTACTTTAAACTCAAAGAAATTCCAGGAAACCAAGATGGAGTTACCTATCGCTTTGGGTAAGACCATTACCAACGAAGTGTTTATGGTTGATTTGGCAAAGATTCCTCACCTGCTCGTTGCGGGTGCTACCGGACAGGGTAAATCTGTAGGTCTGAATGCCATCATCACCTCTTTATTATATAAGAAACATCCAAACGAACTCAAACTGGTTCTCATCGACCCTAAGAAGGTGGAGTTTAGCGTCTACTCACGTATCGCCAACAAGTTTATGGCTGCGGTTCCTGATGAGGAAGAACCTATTATCACCGATGTAACCAAGGTGGTTAGAACCCTGAACAGTCTGTGTGTACTGATGGATAGCCGTTACGACTTGCTCAAAAAGGCAGGTGCCCGTAACATCAAGGAATACAACCAGAAGTATATCAACCATAAGTTAAAACTGACTGACGGACATGAGTATATGCCATACATCGTGGTAATTATCGATGAGTTTGGCGATTTGATCATGACAGCCGGCAAGGAAGTAGAACTTCCTATTGCCCGTATCGCCCAGCTGGCCCGTGCCGTGGGTATCCACATGATTATTGCCACCCAGCGTCCTACAACCAGCATCATCACGGGTAATATCAAGGCTAACTTCCCTGGCCGTATCGCCTTTAAGGTTACATCTGCCATCGACTCAAAGACCATTCTTGACCGTACAGGAGCCAACCAGCTGATTGGTCGTGGTGATATGCTCTATCTCTGCGGCAACGAACCTGTCCGTGTACAGTGCGCCTTTGTTGATACACCTGAAATCGAGCGCATCAACGAGTATATCTGCGAACAGCCTGGTCCTATCGAACCTATGGAGTTGCCAGAACCAGCTAATGATGAAGGAAGCGCAGGTGGAAGCGGCAGCATCAGTGCCCGCGAACTGGATCCGTTCTTCGAAGAGGCAGCCCATGCGATTGTTCTTTCGCAGCAGGGTTCTACCAGCATGATACAGCGACGGTTCAGTATCGGCTATAACCGTGCAGGACGACTGATGGACCAGATGGAAGCTGCAGGCATTGTAGGTGCAGCACAGGGCAGCAAGCCTCGTGAGGTACTGATACAGGATGAAAACCAGCTTAATAATCTGTTAATGGCACTTCGAAACTCTTAATTTTAGTAAAGAACTAAGGGTATGAAAGAAGATAATATTGGAAAAGGTTAAATTATTAAACCCTGAAGCCATGAAAACGTCTATGAGAGAAAAGACGTTTTTACAGCTTTATGATAAAGTATAAAATTTTAGAAGATATAATATAACATAGAATTTTAAAAGAAAGGAAAAGATAAAAATGAAAAAGATTTTAGCATTGGCTTTCGTTGCAATGATGAGCATCGGAGCCATGGCGCAGACTGCGCAACAGGTACTCGATAAGACCGCTGCCGTTATTGGCAACAAAGGTGGAGCTAGCGCCAACTTCAAGATGAGCAGTTCTAAGTATGGATCAGCAAGCGGCAGTATTGCCATCAAAGGCAACAAGTTTAACGCCCGTACCCCGCAAGCCATCGTCTGGTTCAACGGCAAGACCCAGTGGACTTATCTAAAGAAAACCAACGAGGTGAATGTCAGCAACCCTACACAGGCTCAGCAGATGTCCATGAACCCTTATACCTTTATTAATATATATAAGACTGGTTATAAGTCAACGCTCAATACAGCAGGCAGTAACTATGTAGTACATCTCGTTGCCGATAACCAGAAACGTTCTGTAGCCGAAATGTATATCACCATCAACAAAAAGACACATATTCCATCAGTTGTCAAGATGCGACAGGGCAATACCTGGAGTACCATCACGGTAAGTAACTTCAGAGCCAAGAGCGTTTCTAACAGCACATTCAATTTCAACAGCAAGGAATGTCCAGGAGCTGAAGTCATCGACCTGAGATAATCGCCTGAAATATCGTATAAAGTTTATTTTCAAATAAGATTCCCCGCCACAACACTCCGGTAGCGTGACGGGGAATTACTTTTTCCAAAAGGGTTCTAGTATCAATAATTTCCAAAAGCAAATCATAGACTCCCCCTTTTTAATACAACAAATCTTAAAACAACTATGCAATTGTAAAATATTCAAAAACACTTTGGAATTTTTGCAAAAACATTTGGCGGATACAAAAAAATTGCTTACCTTTGCATCAACAAAATATAAAAACAAGTAATTATGAAGCAGACAGAAGCCTATCAAAGACTCGTGGAAAAAGGTATCCGACCATCACTCCAGCGTATTGCCATTATGGATTGGCTCATCAAGCATCCCACTCATCCAACTATCGAAGATGTGTACAAAGGATTAGCCGACCGCATCCCAACATTGAGCAAGACAACTGTTTACAACACACTCAGAATGTTGAGTGAGCACAATGCGGCTCAGATGATCACAATCGATGAACATCGCGTATGTTATGATGGAAATATTAAAAGCCACGTTCACTTCTATTGCAGGAATTGCGGCAAGGTAATTGACTTTTTCGGCGAACCTGCTCCAACAGTGGAACCAGGAAAGGAAATTGAAGGAAACATCGTATTGGAAGAACAGCTCTACTACAGAGGAATCTGTGCTGAATGCGCTAAAAAAGGCGTAAAGTCACCTCTCACAGAGACTGTTCACTAATTAAAAAACAATAATTATACAACAACATTTAAAACAAAAGCATTATGAAGAAAAAGTTTATTTGCACCGTTTGCGGTTACATTTACGAAGGTACAGAAGCACCAGAAAAGTGCCCTATCTGCAAGGCTCCAGCCAGCAAGTTCAAAGAGATGGAAGATGCAGTAGATGACGATATGACATTTGCTACCGTTCACGTTCTCGGCCAGGCATATAAGGATGGCGTTAATGAAGACGTTATCAAGGGTTTGAAGGACCATTTCAATGGTGAGTGTGGCGAGGTAGGTATGTATCTTGCTATGGCACGTCAGGCAGATCGTGAAGGCTATCCTGAAATTGCAGAGGCTTACAAACGTTATGCCTATGAGGAGGCTGATCACGCTTCTCGTTTTGCAGAACTTCTCGGTGAGGTTTTGGGTGATACCAAGAGCAATCTCGAGGCTCGTATTGCAGCAGAGAAGGGTGCTTGTGAGGATAAGTTCCGCATTGCCAAGCTTGCTAAGGAGCAGGGTTCAGATGCTATCCACGATACCGTTCATGAGATGGCTAAGGATGAAGCCCGCCACTGTGCAGGTTTTGCAGGTCTTTACAAGAGATACTTCAAGTAATAGATTTTTAATGACGTAACTTTAAAAATTATAATACGATTATTTAGTATCGTAAGTCAAGAAAACAGGAAAGCCGATTCTTGTATAGTAATATACTTGAATCGGCTTTCTTTATGTGATGATAAATATTGTTACTTTGTTTCAGGAACCAGGAACTTGTCTCCTGTTTGCTTAATAAGTTCCTTGGTATATTTCTCAGGATATCCAGGACGATCGGTATCTGCTACGAGGGCGGTTTGTCGCCGAGCGGTTGCATCTCTGATACCCCGCACGCCAGCTCAGAAGGAGGCGATGAAGCTTCTCATCCTCCGCCTTCACCGTGAGTTTCGGGGCACCAAGACCATTCTGGGTCATCGCGATTTGCCGGGCATGCAGAAAGCCTGTCCCTGCTTCGATGCCACGAAGCTTCAGCCTCTGCTGGCTTCATAGCATCCTCTATTAAGATACAAGTTCTCCCTATAAGTCAGGCGTCCTCTTTTCCAGACATTCTGGCTAACTGCTATTGACAATAATTATGTTCATAACTCATTTTTTATTTTCTCCGCCAGTAAGAGCCCTACGACCGCAGAAAAGTGAGAAGCAATATTTACATAATGCTACTGTATAGAAGAACTTCATTAGATGTTTTCCAGAAAAATAACGCCTAAAAAAGCAAGAAATAGCAGAATGATGCTTTTATTTTGAGTTTCAAGTGGTTGTGGCAGTTGTTGGCTTTAAGTGACGTTCGTGAGGAAATGCGAAAATGGCGGAT
>NZ_CDRSSE010000007.1:0-97532 GCF_977051555.1 Segatella sp. | reverse complement strand
GTGCGACCGTCTCTACTTCGACGAGTTGACCTTCGAGCGTGTGATGGATATCATCGAGATGGAGCAGCCTCATGGCGTCATCGTATCTACCGGTGGTCAGATTCCAAACAACCTGGCTATGCACCTGAATGCACAGAACGTGCCAATCCTGGGTACTGCTGCCAAGGACATCGATAACGCTGAGGACCGTGCCAAGTTCTCTCAGATGCTGACCAACAACGGCATCAACCAGCCAGAGTGGAGCGCCCTGACCTCTATGGAGGACATCGACAACTTCATCGAGCGTGTAGGTTTCCCTGTATTGGTTCGTCCTAGCTACGTGCTTTCGGGTGCTGCGATGAACGTATGTTCTAACGAGGAAGAGCTGAAGCGATTCCTGCAGTTGGCTGCCAATGTAAGCGAGGATCACCCAGTGGTAGTAAGTAAGTTTATCGAACATGCCAAGGAGATTGAGATGGATGCAGTGGCAAAGAATGGCGAGGTGATTGCCTATGCTATTTCCGAGCACATCGAGTTTGCCGGTGTTCACTCTGGTGATGCTACCATCCAGTTCCCTCCTCAGAAGTTGTATGTTGAGACAGTTCGTCGTGTAAAGCGAGTAGGTCGTCAGATTGCCAAGGAGTTGCACATCAACGGTCCGTTCAACATCCAGTTCATGGCTCGTGACAATGATATTCTCGTTATCGAGTGTAACCTTCGTGCCAGCCGTTCGTTCCCATTCGTAAGCAAGGTGTTGAAGATCAACCTCATCGAGTTGGCTACCCGAGTAATGCTCGGTTTGCCGGTAGAGAAGCCACACAAGAACCTCTTCGATCTCGACTATGTAGGTATCAAGGCATCTCAGTTCAGCTTCAACCGTTTGCAGAAGGCTGACCCGGTATTGGGTGTGGATATGAGCAGTACAGGTGAGGTAGGTTGCTTGGGCGACGATACATCTACCGCACTTTTGAAGAGTATGCTTTCTGTAGGTCATCGCATTCCAGCCAAGAACATCCTGCTTTCTACAGGTTCTGCCAAGCAGAAGGTAGATTTGCTCGATGCTGCCCAGATGTTGGTAAAGCATGGTTACAAGCTGTTTGCAACTGGTGGCAGTAGCAAGTTCCTCACAGAGAATGGCATTGAGAACACCCGTGTGCTCTGGCCATCAGAGGAGGCAGAAGGCGGTGCACCAAAGGCTTTGGAGATGCTCCACAACCACGAGATTGATATGGTAGTGAATATTCCGAAGAACTTGACCAGCAGCGAGTTGAGCAATGGTTACAAGATTCGCCGTGCTGCTATCGACCTGAACGTGCCATTGATTACCAACAGCCGTCTGGCGAGTGCATTTATCTATGCATTCTGCACCACCAAGCTCGAGGATATCGACATCAAGGCTTGGGGAGAGTATAAATAATGTTTAGTGATTATTTATTAGTGATTAAGAATTGACAGTTAAGTCATTCTTGATGATTTCCAATAGAAAAATCCCTGCAGTAGGAAATGCTTCCTATGGCAGGGATTTTTTATTATTTTGTATGACTATTTTTGCATATATCCTCAGCTACCATCATAGCTACATTTTGCATATTTGGAAGTTTGTACGGACGATGGGTCTGAGTTGTGGTAATGATATCATCACCAAGAAGCGTCGCCATCTTTGCTATTGTAGCTAATGTGAGATTATGTGTTCCACTCAACCAACGACTCACTTCTGTTTCTGTCTTGCCAAGAGCCTTTGCAAAATCACGCTGTTTCATATTTCGTTCCTGTAATATTTCAAAGACTCTGTTGGCAATAGCAACGCATAAGTCAACTTGTTTGTTAGTATCCGCAGGAGTTGACTTGCGGATTTCATCCATCAGTTTATTTGTTTTCATATTAAATCCTCCTTATTATAGTCGATATCTATAGTCAATTCAAGTTTATTGAATCTTAACCTTTGTGGATGGTAGCAAGTCGTGCTATGTGTCCTTTCGGAAGTGGAGACATATTAACCTCGCTATGAGCAGGGAAAAACTTGTCGATGTCTTTGCTGTCTATGGTATGAACTTGTATTTTCTTGTCTTTTGTTTCCATATAGCTTTCCTTTCTTTTATTATTGTTGCAAATATACGCTGAATATTCGAAACTACCAAACTTTTCTTGTATTTTTTGAGATTTATAATCAAATGTTAAGGATGCACCAAAAAAGCAGTGAAAACTTTGGCTGTTTCAAAATTTAATCGTAAATTTGCAGCAAAAACTATAATAATGAAAAGTTATGGAAGAAAAATTATCGACTATATATTTAAGAGATGGGCGAAACGCCCTGCAATATGTTATGAGTTTGAGCGAAAAGTACAGGCAGATAGCGACCGAAGCGATATTCGAGTGTTTGAGACTGGGCTATCCACTCAACAATATGGAGATAACAGGCAAAGCACGAGAACTGCAGAGGAAGAGGAATGCCTACGTTTGATAAAAATCGCCAAAGAACAAGGCTTGTATATAGATAAGTCAGACTGGGGTAAATTTGGTGACAGACGAATGATTGCAACGGGAGAAAGCATTGTCTTTTTGAGTGAAGACGGAACAACTTTCACCAAAATGAAGTCTCCTTTTGCAAAGGCTCCGATGAAGCATACATTACCAGAGGATATCATCTATGAGCATTTGATTCATAACATCTTATTTCCATCAACGAGGTATCGTTTTGTTGGCTTTTCAGAGGATATAAAGGGAATCCGGATTGTTCTTCAACAACGAAATATATCCGATATGTTTCAAGTACCATCGCAGAAGACGATTGACAATTATCTCATAAATCAACTGGGCTTGACAAAGGAGGATAGATATTTCTATGGAAATGAATATTTGGCAATAACTGATGTTTCTAAAGTCAGTGATAATGTGCTGTGTGATGAAGATGGCAAGCTGTATTTCATAGACCCGATTATCCGGTTGAAGAAGTCGGGAAGAGAGGTATGGGAGTATCTTTATAGAACAAGATGTGTATGAAAGAGAACCATGTTTCTCCATCTTTATTGGTGATAGCTAAGTCTAGCGAGTTGTGCTACGTGTTCTTATGGTATGAACTTGTATTTTCTTTTGTTTCCATATCGGTTGAAAATGCCCATCTTATAAAATATCTGCCATTTTTTTACGTTTTCTTATTAAAATAATCAAAACATTAAGAACAATGAATATCGCAAAATTAGAATTCATCGTGAAGATAACAACTCCAGACGGAAAGGAAAACTTCTTTAAACCTTATTAAAAGGAAAGTTTAAGTAAAGAATTATACTTTTATTGAATATATATATGTCACATCAGAAACTTCCATATGGCTATTGGACAGACGAAAAAGTTATCGAAGAGTCTCGAAAATACCATACAAGAATAGAATTCAAGCAGAATGCTCCAACTGCATGTAAACTTGCCTATCAAAGAAAATTGATAGATAAAATGATATGGTTAAAGACAGACCGACATAAAAAACGTGGTCCTCGTAAGGAGCAGAAATATACGAAAGATGTTATTCTTTCAATCGTGGAGCAAAATAATTGTGTTACAATAACAGATTTGCGTTTGTTGAACGAGTATGCCTATAATCAAGCAAAGAAGAATGGATGGCTTGATGATTTAGGGCTTATTCGTCCTAAGCATGAAAATGGATTTTGGACAAAAGAAGAAGTGTTGAAGGTTGCTAAAAAGTATCCAAGTAAAATGGATTTTCAAAAGAATGAGCCTACAGCATATAAATGGGCAAGTGAGTATGGAATTCTTGATAAGATGGAATGGATGAAACCACATGACTATGACGAAAGAAAAGATGAGCATAACTCAGTGGTGTATGTCTATCTTGATGAAGAAGACAAAGTGGCGTATGTTGGTTTGACAATAGATAGTAATAGTAGAAAGAGAACTCATAAATATGATTCAAATAGTGCTGTAAGAAAGTACTTTGGCGAAAGTATTCCAGAACCTATTATTTTGAAGGAAAATTTGACAGTGTTAGAAAGTCAATATTATGAGGATATTTATAAGAAACAATACGCAGAGGATGGTTATCAACTTTTGAATGTTGCGGCTACTGGAATAAATACAGGCTCTACAGGTGGAATTGCTAAATGGACTTCAAAAGAGAAGGTCTTTGAAGAATCAAAGAAATATCACACTAGAAGTGAATTCCAAAGAAAAGCTGGTGGTGCTTATAATCATGCCAAGCATAACAAATGGCTTGATGAGATGACTTGGTTAAAAGCTCCTGAAAGAAATATAAAATGGACTTACGAAGCTGTTATTGAAGAAAGTCACAAATATGAATATAAATGTGATTTCAGAAAAAATGCAGGTGGAGCATATCAAACAGCAAGTGAAAATGGTTGGCTTAAAGAAATGGTTTGGCTTAAAG
Source organism: Segatella sp. (assembly GCF_977051555.1). NCBI lineage: Bacteria > Pseudomonadati > Bacteroidota > Bacteroidia > Bacteroidales > Prevotellaceae > Segatella > Segatella sp. The sequence goes on along the minus strand of NZ_CDRSSE010000007.1, from coordinate 93,157 downwards.
ACAAAAAGAAGCCTCATAATTATTGGACAAAGGAAAGAGTATTTGCGGAAAGTCACAAATATTCAAACAAAAAGGAATTCGAAAATAAAGCCAAAGGTGCTTTTATTAAGGCGATGGTTAATGGCTGGCTTTCAGAAATGGTGTGGTTAAAGCCTCTCCCTTTAGGAATTATATCAAAATGGACAAGAGAAGCAATTATCGAAGAGTCTAAAAAATATACATCAAGAACAGAATTCGCCATAAATAGTCCTACTGCATACCAACACGCTTGTGAAGACAAAACAATATTCAATGAGATGCCATGGATAGAAGTAAAGAAGAAGCCGGATGGATATTGGGATGTCAAAGAACATGTCTTGGAAGAAGGTAGTAAATATAAAAATAGAACGGCTTTTGCAGCGGGGGCATATACGGCATGGAAGAAGGCAAAAGAATATGGTTGGATTGATGAAATAGTATGGGCTACAGAATGATTCCTTACAATCTGGCTATGCGTCAGTGCTCAGAACGTGCCAGTTTTCGGTATCAAGCTCGAGGACAGCGAGTGGTATAATCAAATAGAAAAATCCCTGCTTTAGGAAAGGCTTCCTATGGCAGGGATTATTTGTTTTCGTATAAGATTATTCCCTATACTATGTTGAAGAGAATCTGTAATCCCAGCTTGTCCTTCCCTTATGGAAAAAGAAAAGTTAAAGTTGCAGAAATGTTTGGTGATTTACATGATTTTGTTTATTTTTGCATTGTAATATAACATGTAACTATAAGAATAATAAAAAATGCCGGAAATAGCAAGGTTTTATGGAATCATCATAAAGATGTTCTTTAAACCAAAAGAGCACGAGCCTTCCCATATTCATGCAATCTATAATGAGTATGTAGGTTTATTCAATATCAAGACATTTGAAATGTTTGAAGGAGATTTACCTAAAAAGGCTCAAGAGTTAGTAACAGAATGGCTCTCACTTCATTCTGATGAACTTCAGAACATGTGGGACAAACAAATAATAACAAAACTTCCACCATTATGATACCAAGAATTAAGAAAATGTCAGTTCTCGATGACTATATCCTTTTCGTTGAATTCGATGATGGATATAAAGTGTTGTACGATGTGAAGGATGATATCAAGACGCTTCCTTCGTTTCGTGCATTAGTGGATGTGTATGGCCTTTTTAAACAAGCCCAGTTGGACACCAGCCGAACTTGTGTATATTGGAACGACAAGATTGACCTTGCCAGCGACAGTATTTATGAGTATGGAAAGGCTGCATAATAACAATCCCGCTAAGTGTCATTTTTAGAAATGCGCTTAGTGGATTACACATTAAAATTTCATAGCATGATGAAACAGCAAGTAAAACAAGTACCATACGGAGTATCTGATTTTGACACGGTGATGAGTCAGAATCTATATTAATGTCGATAAGACCATGTTTTTGCCAGAGCTGGAGAAGCAGCCTCGCAATCTCTTCTTCGTACGTCCCCGTCGTTTTGGAAAGAGCTTGTTTCTCAGTATGCTCTACTCTTACTATGACTGTAATCAGAAGGAGAGTTTCGAAAAACTCTTTGGTGATTTGTGGATAGGTCAGCACCCTACATCCCTGCAAGGAATTTACCAGGTACTGTTCCTGGATTTTTCTCAGATTACAGGTAAAATAGAAGTTTTGGAGGAAAGATTCAATGCCTATCTCTGCATCAAGTTGGACAGTTTTGCAGAGCAGTATGTTGCATATTATGGTGAGAAGAAGGTTCAGGAAATCAAGGCAAAGACACAGTATGCTGATAAGATGCAGATAATCTTTGATGCAGCAAGGGCAAATCATTTTCTGCTTTATCTTATCATCGACGAGTATGATAATTTTACTAATGTGGTGCTCAATGAGCATGGTGAGAAAGTGTATCATGCCATTACTCATGCCGATGGTTTCTATCGTGATGTCTTCAAGAAGTTCAAGGGAAACTTCGAGCGCATCTTCATGATGGGTGTCAGTCCTGTTACACTTGATGATGTAACCAGCGGTTTCAATATCGGATGGAACATCTCTATCAAACCGGAATTTGATGAGATGCTGGGCTTCTCTACTGTTGACGTCATCGAGATGTTCTCCTATTATAAAGCGCATGGCTGCATCCCGGCGGATAGTGATATTGATGCCATCGTCAACGATATAAAGCCTTGGTACGACAACTATTGTTTTGCCAAGCAGGCATTGAATAAGAGTGTCAGAATGTTTAATTGCGATATGGTGCTTTACTATCTTCGCAATTATATGGATTACGGACGCTCTCCTCGGCAGATGATAGACCCAAATACCAAGACTGATTATGGCAAGATGAAGAAACTCTTGCAATTCGATAAGTTGGATGGCGAGCGCAAGGGTATCATCCGCAAGATTGCGGAAGAGGGACAGATTATTGCCCAACTGGAGGAACAGTTCTCTACTTATCAGATACCGAAGGCTGAAATCTTCCCAAGTTTGCTCTTTTATTATGGTATGTTGACCATCAAGGGTACACGTGGCTCTAAGTTGATTTTGGGCATTCCTAATAATAATGTTCGCAAGCAGTATTACGGATATTTGGAAGAAGAGTATCAGGCAAAGTCGTATGTGAATACTAACAGATTGACGGATTACTATTACGATATGGCTTATGATGGTATATGGGAGGAAGGACTGCGTTTCATGGCTGATGCCTACGCTAAGGTTTCTTCTGTGCGTGACGGAATAGAATCGGAGCGAAACCTGCAAGGTTTCTTTATGGCATACTTGAACCTCAATGATTATTATATCACGGCTCCCGAATTGGAGTTGAATCATGGCTATTGTGATTTCTTCTTGTTGCCTGATCATACCCATTATGCCAGTCAGCACAGCTATATCCTCGAACTCAAGGTTCTCTCCAGAAAGGAGTTTGATGAAGAGTTGAAGGATGTCTTCAAGGAAGATGGTAGCCCTATGAAGAAGTCGGAGAAGCAATGGCTGGATGCTGTAGAACAGATTAGGCGATATGCCGATGCTCCAAGGGTTGAGGCTCTTCGCCAGGGCACAACGCTTCATAAGATTATCATGCAGTTCAAGGGCTGGGAGTTGGCAAGGATAGAGGAAATAGAGTAAAAGATAGGGTTTATAACTCTATCTTTTATCATAAAATGCCCCCTTTATAACTCTATCTTTTATCATAAAAACACCCCTTTATAACTCTATCTTTTATCACAAAACATGTCTTTATAACTCTATCTTTTAGCAAAGTTAACATAAAATAATTGTATATCTCGTTAATAATCAGTATTTTTGCGCATAATCTTTTAAAGGATCAAAAAAAATAAGAATATGGCTAGAGCAACAGGTTCAATCAATTATTTGGAGCATCGCACGCCCTTGAAGGACGAAAGCGGTAAGTATCAGATACATCCGATGTTCGTAAAACGGGATATCGTTGACCGGGAGAAGATGGAGAAGCGGGTTCGCGATCATTGTGCGATGAACGTTTCGTCCTTTATCTCTGCATTGGAAACATTGGAGGATGAAACGCTTTACGCCTTGGCTGAGGGCAACGAGGTGAGGGTAGGCGATATGTTTATCGTCAAGCCTAAACTGGGGATGGTGAAGCATAAGGACAAGAATGGAATCGAATGGAAAAGGACCTATCATGAGGGTGACCTGATTCCAGCCAACGAGGTGGATATCTGTGGCTTGGAAATTCAGCCCACGAAGGAGTTCCTGGAAAGACTGAAGCGCCACTCTAATGGTTGCAGCCGACAGTATTGGAGTGTGAAATCTACTCCAAAGGAGGCGGATAAGGAGTTTGCTGATATTGTAGAGATTTGCCAGCAGCAGGGTTATATTACGGTGAAGGATATGATTCGGGAATTCGGTGTCACCCGCTATCATGCCAATAAGGTATTGAATGATCTCTGTGAGGAACCGGCTGCCAGAATGTACGCTACCAAGGAAGGGCCTATTACGCTCTATCGTTTATGGAAGAAGAAGTAACTAAGACGTAGTTGTTGATATGGCTCTTTAGGTTGACGGAAGCGGTTCCTTAACTTGAAGGATACGTCTCGTCTTGTTGAAGGATACGTCTCGACTTGTTGAAGGAAGCGTCTCTTCTCGTTAAAGGATGCATCTCCGAGAGTTAAAAGAAGCGTCTCCTTAAGTCAGAACAGGCGTCTTTTAGGGTACAAGCATATACCTTCTCAGACATTGCCACTAGGCTCAGCAGCTCTGCCGAGCCTAGTCAGCAGGTCTGCTGACTGCAGTCAGCACCTCTGCTGAGCCTAGTGACAACACCTTTTAGTCGTACAGCAATAACCTCTTTAGTTGTACAACTATACACCTTTTAGTCGTACAACTACACACCCTATAGTCGTACAACCGTAGCTTTATAGTTGTACAACTATAACCCTTTTAGTCGTACAACCATAATATAATGTAAGCGGCTCCGCAAAAGTTTCTTATTCCAGCCCCCACATATCATTCAGCATACTGATAGCTGATTCCGAGCGGAATACATGATTGCGGAAGGTGATGATACCTTCAAGAGCAAGGTGGTCTTCGAAGGAATTGACCAGGAAATCTGCTTCGAGCAGAATGCGGTGGTCGAGGCTGGTTACATCCTTATAAGTATGGTGATGGGCGATGAGCCAGCAGATTCTTTCTGTCTGTGCGGCTGTGAATCCATCAACTTCTGCCAGTACTTTTCTTGCCTCGTCAGGACCCAGTTCTTCCTGATGCTTGCCATTACAGTTGCCGTATCTGGCTTCTGAAACGTGAATGCCCACATCGTGAAGAATGGCTGCTGCTTCGAGCACGAAGAGGTCTTCCTCGTTCATTCCCTCTGCTATTGCAATCATACGGGCAAAGTCGTGCACCTTTACGAAATGCTGGATGCGTGGCGCATCGCCACCATCATATTTTATCATCGCCCTCATCAGTTGGGCGAGTATCAATTCCTTGTTTGTCATCATTTTATGTTTTAACCAATAAAAAGAATACTAATTGAAGAGCTTCTTCCAAATCCACAATACCGCTATGGCGCCAATGACGCAGAAGACGAAGTTGGTAAGATAACCCTTGCCAAACAGCTCTATGTTCAGCAGATTGCTGATGATGGTGCCGGCATAACTGCCCACAATACCTATGAATAGGTTCATACAACATCCTTTGCCTTCACCGCTCATGATGCGGTTGGCAATATAGCCAATGAAAATTCCCGTAAGGATAGGCCACGCTGTGAATTCTGCAATGTGTTCTAACATACTCTTTTTCCCAATTCAGTCGTTTTGTTCTTTATTGATGGATGTAATCCAGAATCTGCTCTGCATGAATCTTGGTCTTGATCTCCTTAGAAGTGAAGATTTTCTCGATGATGCCTTCTTCGTTGACAAGATAGGTGGTGCGGAGGATTCCGATGGTCTTTCTGCCGCAGGTTACCTTCTCGCCCCAGCAGCCGAGTTCCTGCAGTAGGGTGGTTTCGGTATCTGCGATAAGAGGGAACTGCAAACCCTTGGTTTCGGCAAACTTCTTCTGCAAAGCCTGTTTGTCCTTGCTCACGCCGATAATCTCGTAACCGGCTGCAGCCAACTCCTCCTTATGTGCCTGCAGGGAGCAGGCCTCGGCAGTGCATCCGCTGGTGTTAGCCTTCGGATAACTGTAGAGTACTAACTTGCGACCACGGTAGTCGCTTGCCTTAATCTCACGTCCGTCCTGGTCAATGCCAAGAATCTCTGGTATTTTATCTCCTACATTCATAATTATATATTTTTTAAAGTTATACTATTGTTATTCTTTTTCTTATATCGCAATACAGTTGCAAAGATACAAATAAAAATCAAGATTTCGCAATACTGATGGTATAAGATGGATATTTTATAGTTAATTAAAAGTTGTGAATATTGTATCATTTTGTTAATTAGCTTAATTGTTGTTTCTTTTTGGGGGACTAGTGTAAGAAATACATTATCTTTGCAAGCGATTTTAATTAAGTACTGATTTTCTCGTTGGAAGATTGGACTTATATAATAAAAGGTTTAAGATAATGCGTCATCTCGACAATAGAAGAATAAGGTTTGCTTGGCTGCTGATGTTGGTGTATCTGCCAATGATGATAGCCATTACCTTCCACCACCACACGGAGGCGGAGGGAGCTACCGCTGTGTCTCATTGTTACGAGTGTGAGCATCATATCCACCACGATGGTCACCTTACAGCCGAGCATTCCTTCGCTCATGAATGCGTGCTCTGCCAGTTGCACAGTCTGCCATACGTGGTACCAACCCTAGTCAGGATAGCGGCATTTATCGCTATCGTTCATGTTGCCTTTGTGGTGCCTTGTCCTTTTGTCAAGCATCGTGAAGGTTGTATTCATTCCACTCGTGCCCCACCTGTGCTTCTATCTTTGTAGTATTTTGATGATTAATCAAAACGAATCGGCTATCACTATGCTCTTTTAGTCGGTTTAGCCGATTGATTTTCAAAGATTTATGATGAAAAATAAGAAGTTTATAATCGTAATACTTCCGCTTTTCATCAACTTTAGTCATGCGCTTGCGTCAAGTGCCAAGACCATTTTCCAGCCTAAAGATTCGGTGAGAATTTCGGTTCAGGCAGACAGCATCAGGCGGATGATGAGGGATGGTGTGTCCCTAAAGGAAGTTGTAGTAAGTGGGAGTTCCAACAAAGAAGTACAGATGAAATCAGCCCTCAATGTGGTGAGGGCAAACAAACAGTTTATAGAAGAAAACTTCAGCGGTTCGCTGATGCAGACGTTGAGCCGGTTGCCTGGTGTGCAGGCGATGGGAGTAGGATCAGGAGAGTCGAAACCCGTGATTCGTGGTTTGGGATTCAACCGTGTGCTGGTGGCAGAGAATGGCATTAAGCACGAAGGTCAGCAATGGGGCGATGACCACGGCCTGGAAATAGACCAGTATGCCATCGACCAGGCTGAGGTGGTGAAAGGTCCTGCTTCGCTTACCTATGGTTCTGATGCCATAGGTGGAGTGATTAATCTGAAGAGTAACATCATGCCGATGAAGCGTTTTGCCGGACAGGTGAATCTTTTTGCCCGAAGCAACAATGAGTCGCTGGGCTCTTCGGTTCGACTGACGGGCAGAAACGGAAAGTTCTGGTACAAGGCAAATGCCACCTGGGTGGATTATGCCGACTATCAGGTTCCAGCCGACAGCATTGAGTATTACTCCTATTGGATCAGGCTCAAAGACAAGCGCCTACGCAATACGGCTGGTAGGGAGATGGATGGGAATCTGATACTCGGCTATGCTGGGGACGGATGGAATACTTTCTTCCGGTTGGCTGACGTGAATACGAAGGCTGGTTTCTTTGCCAACGCTCACGGACTGGAGGTAAGATTGTCGGACATCGACTACGATGGTTCGCGTCGCGACATCGACTTGCCTTATCATACCGTCAACCATTTCCTGATATCCAACCATACCGATAGGATGTGGGCAGATGGTGAACTGGAAGGCAACTTCGCTTATCAGAACAACCGGCAGCGGGAACTTTCAGAACCTGTATCCCACGGCTATATGCCGATACCGCCGAACACATTGGAGAGAAGTTTCACCAAACAGACTTTTTCTGCCAATGTGAAGGTGATGCAGCAGATAGGCAAGCATGAACTTCAGTCGGGAGCCAATATCGAGTGTCAGCGCAATCGAAGAGGAGGCTGGGGATTCATCCTGCCAGATTTCGAGCAGTTGTCGTTTGGTGGCTTTGCCATGGACAAGTGGGAGCTGAATCATCAGTTCTGCTTGACGGCAGGTATTAGATTCGACCATGGTAGCGTGAAGATTCACAGTTATCATGACTGGTACAAGACTCCCCTCAAGGCTTCGACCTCTGATTCTTCGATGGATGGTTCCGTACAACAGGGAGATTCTGTTTTCATGGAGCGTTCTGCCAATCTGAGTCGTAGCTTCAACAGCTTCACCTGGTCGGTGGGCTTGAACCGGCTGCTGGGTTCCTGGGTGCTCAAGTTCAATGTGGGCAAGAGTTTCAGAATGCCGATAGCCAAGGAGTTGGGAATGGATGGCGTGAACTACAATCTCTTCCGCTATGAGAAAGGAAATGCAAGCCTGAAGCCTGAACAAAGCTATCAGGTGGATGCAGGCATTGTATATGAAAAAGAGATGTTTTCGGTGCAGCTGACTCCTTATCTCAACTATTTTCCCAACTATATCTATCTCAATCCTACGCCGCGGTATCAGGAGGGTCTGCAGCTCTACTACTATACCCAGGCCAAGGTGTTGAGATGGGGGGTCGAGGCAAGCGTATCGTGGAAGATCCTGCCATGTCTGAAGTTGGATGCAGAAGGAGAATATCTGTATGCACGCCAGCTCAGTGGTGAGAAAAAGGGCTATGGACTGCCTTTCTCCACACCATGGTCGGCTCGTGCCGAACTGCGCTATCTTCTGCCTGTGCAGAATCCTGACCGGTCGGGATTCGTGGCACTGGAATGGCAGCTGGTGGGCACGCAGGATAGAATCGTTCCGCCAGAGGAGAAGACCCGGGGACATCAGCTCCTGAATGCCAGCATCGGCAAGAAGATAGAGTTGGGTGATAGCCAGCTGGAACTGTCTCTTCGTGGAGAAAATCTGTTGGGCAAGCGTTACTACGACCACACCAGTTATTATAGACTGATAGGTGTACCTGAGCCAGGAAGAAATTTCTCGACAATGATATCCTGGAAGTTTTAACAAAAACATTTTAAAAAGTAAATAACAATGAAAAAGATTATATTTCTCGCAGCCTCTGTGCTGTTTTGTGTATTCAGTTTAGTTCTTTCTTCTTGCAGTGATGATAATCCGAAGCAGGATGTTGCCAAGCCAGTGGCTGCACTTGCCGAGGTAGGTGAGGAAAACAGCAAGGAGGCAACAGCAGGCAAGGATCTTCACCTGGAGGGTGACTTGCTGGCTGACGGCCTTATCGCCCGCATCGACGTAACCATCGCCACTGCCGACGGCAAGACTACCATCGTTCAGAAATCTTATACAGATGGTAAATATATCGGCGTAAAGAACACCACCTTCCATGAGCATCTCGACATTCCTGCCGATGCTGCGGCTGGTGCTTACAAGCTGACATTCGTTGTAACCGATAAGTTGGGGCAGAGCTCTACCTTTACTTCCGACCTTACCATCAAGGCTCTTGACAAGACCGCTCCTGCCATTACATTCAAGGAAGTGGGCGAGGATGACAGCCATAAGGCGGTGATAGGTGAGAAGATGCACTTGGAGGCTCAGATAGAGGCTCCTCACAAGATAGCTAAAATAGAGGTGGAATTTCACAATACTGCCGCTGGATACGAGCATGTGTTCACCTATACTGATGAAAAGTATGTAGGTGAGACTTCGGTGCTCTTCCACGAGCATCCGCAGATTCCTGCTGATGCACCAGAGGGTGAGTATCATATCCACTTTACTGTAACCGATGCTGCCGGCAATTCTACTACTGAGGAAGCAGAGGGTATTCAGATTTCCAAGTAATAGATGTTTTAACAAAATTTTTTGAGGAGGTAAGAATCATGACTAAACGTACACTTTATTTGTTGTATATATTTTTTGCTGCAGTTATGGTGGCTGTAGCTGTTAGTTTTACATCCTGTTCCAGTGATGATGCAGACGGTTCTACAACCAACGATCAGGAGAAGCCTGCGATTTTGGATGGTGAATTGCCTAACCCTATCGACTGTCAGGTCTATAAGCGGGGTGAGACAATCACTTTCAAGTACGACTTCACCGACAATGTGGAACTGGGCAACTTCAATATCGAGATTCATAATAATTTCGACCATCATACACATTCCACATCAGCTGGCGACTGTCCGCTTGATGCAAAGAAAAATCCGGTGAATCCATGGGTGTTCAACCAAGACTACACCATACCGGCTGGCTTGAAAAACTATGCAGCTCAGGTGAATATTCCAATACCATCCGACATCGAGCCAGGTGATTATCATTTTATGATACGTGTTACGGATAAATCGGGGTGGCAGCAGCTCAAGGCTGTAAGCATCAAGGTCAAGGAATAAGGTGTACGTTTACTTTATAATAATGAATAGGAATAGATTAGTATTAAAAAGAAAATAAAAATGAAATCAAAGAATTATCAGTTGATGCTCCTTTCCGGTGCATTGACAGTCTCATTTGCGGCTCAGGCTGCCGAAGTTAACAACAAGAGTTTTGAAAAGGATAACAATGAGGCTATTGCTGCCTCTGTAAACAAAGAAAACGATGCAGAGGAAATAGCCAAGAACACCGATGCCAATGTCTATGGACACGTGATAGATACCAAGACGGGCGAGCATCTTCCTTATGTCATCATTCAGTTGAAGGGAACTACCATCGGAACATCTACCGATAAGACAGGTCATTTCTTCTTGAAGAACCTCCCGGAAGGAACGTTCGTTATCGAGGCAAAATATATGGGATATACTGTTCAAAGCCAGCGTATTACCATTAAGCACAATACAAGCAAGGAACTTAACTTCAAACTCGAACCAAGCGATATGAATCTCGACGAGGTCGTGGTTTCTGCCAACCGAAGCGAGACTCAACGAAGATTGGCTCCAAACCTGGTGAATGTGATTGGTGGAAAACTCTTTGACATTACACAGAGCACCTGTCTGGCACAGGGACTCAACTTCCAGCCTGGTGTGCGTACGGAGGACAACTGTCAGAACTGTGGCTTCACCCAAGTACGCATCAATGGACTCGATGGCCACTATTCGCAGATTCTGGTAGATTCCCGCCCGGTATTCTCTTCTCTGAACGGTGTATATGGACTGGAGCAGATTCCTGCCAACATGATCGACCGTGTAGAGGTGGTTCGTGGTGGAGGCTCAGCCCTCTTCGGTGCATCTGCCATCGGCGGAACCATCAACATCATCACCAAGGAACCTATCCGCAATTCGGCTTCCTTCGGACACACTTTCATGTCGCAAGGTGGAGCTAATTCGTTCGACAACGTGACGACGGGCAATGTTTCTCTGGTAACCGATGACAACAAGGCGGGCGTGTATGCTTATGGGCAGACCCGCACCCGACAGGGTTACGACCATGATGGAGATGGCTACACGGAGTTGCCGGAACTGAACAACCAAACTTTCGGACTCAATTCTTATCTCCGCCTCAGTCCTTATTCTAAGCTGAGTCTCCAGTATCACGGCATTCATGAGTTTCGCCGTGGTGGCAACAAGCTTGACCAGGCTCCTCATGAGGCTAATATTGCAGAGCAGGTGGAACACAATATCCAGGGTGGTGGACTCACTTACAACTTCTATTCACCTGACGAGAAGAATCGTCTGTCGGCTTATTTCTCATTCCTGACCACAGCTCGCAAGAGTTATTATGGCGGTATTGGAGAGGGAACGGAAGAAGACAAGGAAACGGCAGAGAAGGCATATGGTACTACCCACGACTTCACTTACGTGGCTGGAACCCAGTATGTGCACTCGTTTGACAAACTGCTCTTCATGCCTTCTGATCTGACTCTTGGCGCAGAGTATAACTTCGATGGGCTGAAGGATGTAATCCTCGGTTACGATCGTAATTTCAAGCAGGATGTGCGCATCGGTAGCTTCTTTTTCCAAAATGAGTGGAAGAACAAGCAGTGGAGTTTCCTGCTGGGCGGCCGACTGGACAAGCACAACCTGGTAGGTCATGTCATCTTCAGTCCGCGTGCCAATCTCCGTTTCAATCCTACCGAGAATGTGAACCTGCGCATCACCTATGCTGGCGGATTCCGTGCTCCTCAGGCATTCGATGAAGATCTGCACGTGGGTGTTGTTGGTGGTGAACGATTGGTTACGGTATTGGCAGACAATCTGAAGGAAGAACGTTCCAACAGTTTCAGCGTATCAGCCGATTTGTATCATAAGTTCGGCAATGTGCAGACCAATCTCCTTATTGAAGGTTTCTACACCGACCTGAACAATGTGTTTGCTCTTCGCCAGCTCGATCAGTCTGATGCACAGGGGAATACCGTACAGGAGCGCTACAATGCCTATGGCGCCAAGGTGTTCGGCTTGAACCTGGAGGGTAAGGCGATGTTCACTCGCTGGTTTACGCTCCAGGCAGGACTCACCCTGCAGCAGAGTCATTATGATGAGGCGATTGCGTGGAACGATGAGGTGCCTGAGCAGAAGTACAAGAAAATGATGCGTACTCCTAACACCTATGGTTATTTCACGGCAAGTTTTAACCCAGTGAAGCGTTTCACAGCTTCTGTTACCGGTAATTATACGGGCAGTATGCTCGTGGGGCATTCTGCCGGTTCGGGTGTAGAGGAGCCAGTGGCTGTGAATACTCCTAAATTCATGGAAGTAAACATGAAGTTGTCATACGATTTCACTATCTATAAGTATCTCACCCTTCAGGTGAATGGTGGAATCCAGAACATCACCAATGCTTATCAGAAGGATTTCGACAAGGGCTGGAATCGTGATTCTGCCTACATCTATGGTCCTTCTCTGCCAAGAAGTTATTTTGTTGGCGTGAAGGTGAACTATTAATATATTTATAAAAAACGTGCAGGTAATGACGCTACCTGCACGTTTTTTTTACACAGAAAATCATTATTTATCTTCCCAGCCAGGAAGTATAAACGAATCTTTCTTTTGGATAAAAAAAGAAAAATATAGGGAGGATATTTGGTAATATGCTGATATTTACTTACTTTTGTGTAATAAACGTTCAAGGTATGATACTGGGAGCGTGATACTAAACAGGTAAAAAAGGAAGAAAATGAAGAAGATTTTTTTATTCATATTATTCTGTCTTTTCGTATGCAAGATGTCGGCTTACGACTTTCTGCGAGCTGTGAAAGATGAAATTCCAGGAGGCTACAACTTCTGGGTTTATACGCCAGTAGATTATTTTTATTCGCAAGAGCAGACACCGGTCATCATCTTTCTGCATGGTGCCAGTCTTTGCGGAAGAAATCTGAATAAGGTGAGAAGATACGGACCGCTTGATGCCATCGTCAAGGGGCGCGATATCGATGCGCTGACCATCGTTCCGCAGAATCCGGGAGGAGCCTGGAATCCGAAGAAAATCATGGATATGCTCGACTGGGTGAAGAAGAATTATCCGTGCGATTCTACCAGGGTTTATGTCTTGGGTATGAGCTTGGGCGGTTATGGCACCATGGATGTCTGTGCTACTTATCCCGACAGGATAGCTGCCGGCATGGCGCTGTGTGGCGGCTGTTCTTATAAGGATGTGAGTGGATTGGGCGATTTGCCTTTCTGGATTATCCATGGTACAGCCGATAGGGCAGTACCAATCAAGCAATCGAAGGTTGTGGTAGATAAACTCGTGAAGGATGGAAAGGACACCCGATTGATATACGATTGGTGGCAGGGTGCCAATCACGGTACCCCTGCCCGCGTGTTTTATCTGAAGAAAACCTATCAGTGGCTCTTCTCGCACAGTCTTTTAGATAAAGACAGATCCGTGAACCGCAACATCAGTATTACGATGAGCGATCTGGGCAGAGCGTATGGTGATGTGAACCGAAATGCCCCTCAGCCTGAACTCATTGATGGTCCGAGTGTGATCAAGCAAGAGGGAAATGAATATTAAGGAATCAGGTGAACAGTTCTGCTACCTTCTCCAGCCAATTCTTATCAATATCATCGAAGGTGCTGAGGTGTTCGCTGTCAATATCCAGTACGGCGATGACCTCACCATTCCTGATAACAGGCACTACAATTTCTGAACGTGAGGCGCTGCTGCAGGCAATATGCCCCGGAAAATTCTCAACATCTTCTACCACGATGGTTTCCGCCTTGTCCCAAGCTGTGCCGCAAACTCCCTTGCCCCGTTTGATGCGGGTGCAGGCCAGCGGTCCCTGGAAAGGACCCAGCACAAGAGTTCCGTCGATGACCCGGTAGAAGCCCACCCACCAGAAGTGGAAGGTGTCCATGATGCATGCTGAGATATTCGCCATATTGGCGATGATGTCGCTTTCGCCCTCTACGAGCGACTTGAGCTGAGGGAGTAGCGTGGCGTAAAGTTCCTCCTTCGTTTCTCCTTTTATAATAAGATGTTCTGCCATGATGTCTTTTTATTTGATTAAATCCCTTTATGCGAATGATTTTTATGCCTTGCAAAGATACTGTTTTTTCTAAAATTAGGGGCTTAGAATGGGTTAAATCTTCTAAAATTAGGGGCTAAGAATAGGTTAGCCTGACTTATATGAGATATTTTTTTTCAGGTCTTTTTCGTTGTTATCTGACGATTTTTTATTAATTTTGTAATCGAAATCATAAAAACAAGCTATAATGAAAACAAAAACGATTTTAATGGCGATGACATGCCTTTGTGCATTCAACAGCCTTCAGGGAAATGCTCAGGTGGCAGGAGGTAACACTTTGTTTGCAACTGCGGTTGAGCAGCGTAGAATCACGCTTCGTGATAGTATCTTAAACCATATTACCGGAGCAAAGATTGCTGAGAAATCATTACAGATTAAGAAGTTCGGAGCCAAGAACGATGGTAAGACCGATTGTCGCGCAGCTTTTGCCAAGGCCATCAAGAAGGCTTCGGCGATGAAGGGTGCCAAGATCGTGGTGCCTGCGGGTACCTATTATATTAAGGGACCTATCGTACTGGCTAGCAATATCTGTCTGGAACTGCAGAAGGGAGCTACCCTTAAGTTTGCGCCAGAAGAGAAATACTATCCTATCGTTAATACCAGTTGGGAGGGAACTTTCCTCTACAACTATTCTCCTCTCATCTACGCCTATGGCTGTAAGAATGTTTCTATCATCGGCGAGGGAACCATCGACGGTAATGCCATGTCCACCTTTGCCAAGTGGAAACCTAATCAGAAGAAGGCGCAGCAGTTGAGCAGAAAGATGAATCATGAGGAAGTGCCTGTAAGTGAGCGAAAGTTTGGAGATGGCTGCTGGCTTCGTCCTCAGCTTGTTCAGCTCTATAACTGTTAGGGAATTACCCTGGAAGGCGTGAAGATTACCAATTCTCCTTTCTGGTGCATCCATTTGCTGAAGAGCGAGAATATCATCTGTCGCAATCTGCGATATGATGCCAAGCTTATCAATAACGACGGTCTTGACCCAGAGTGTTCCCGAAATATTCTGATTGAAGGCATTGCTTTTAATAATGGTGACGACAACGTGGCAATTAAGAGCAGACGTGACAATGATGGCTGGAACGCTAAGATGCCTTCAGAAAACATCGTCATCCGCAACTGTCATTTCAAGGGCTTGCATGCGGTGGTTATCGGTAGCGAAATGTCTTCGGGTGTAAGAAACGTCATCGTAGAGAACTGCGATTATGCCGGCTATTGCAAGCGTGGCATCTTTATCAAGACCAACCCGGACCGTGGCGGTTTTGTGGAGAATATTTTCGTAAAGAACTGCAGTTTTGGCGATGTGGAAGACCTCTTCTATGTAACCAGCCGTTATGCTGGCGAGGGGCTGACCAATCATCATTTCTCTACCGTGAAGAATATCTTCGTGAATGGTTTGAAGTGTAATAATGTGAGTGCTGCAGCCTTGGTTTTGCAGGGCACGGAGGCTAAGCCTGTTACCAATGTCTCATTCGATAATATTGAGGTGAAGAATGCCAAGACTGGCATCAGTTTCGAGAATGTACAGGGAGTGAACATGGGGGAATGCAGCATTGGCGGTAAGGTGGGAACTCCTACCCAGGTTACTTCAAAGGATAAAGTTTTCGAAAGAAATAACAAGTAAGTTATTTGTTTTTCAATCTTTTTTCGTACTTTTGCACCATCAATTAAAATAAAGAAAATCCAGTTTTTTAAATGAAGTAAGAAAATGGCTGATAAAGATATGAAATGGAAGACGCTCTCGCAGAAGTATCTGATAGAGAAGCCATGGCTCACGGCACGAGTGGATAAGGTAGAATTGCCTACGGGAGCCATTATTGATGAATATTATGTGTTGGAATATCCCGACTGGGTGAACACCATCGCCATTACGAAGGAGGGAGAGTTTGTATTCGTACGCCAGTATCGTTATGCGATAGGAAAGACGGTGAATGAACTCTGTGCCGGAGTGATAGAGAAGGGCGAAGAGCCTATGGTGGCTGCCAAGCGAGAGCTGATGGAAGAGACTGGATTCGGAGGCGGAAACTGGCAGAAGTGGATGACGATTTCTGCCAACCCAAGTACGCATACCAATCTTACCCATTGCTATTTGGCTACGGATGTGGAGCGTATGGATGTTCAGCATCTTGACCAGGCTGAGGATATCGAGGTTCGCCTCTTCTCAAGAGAAGAAGTTATGGAAATGCTGGAGAAGGGAGAAATCTGGCAGAGCCTGATGGCGGCTCCGCTATGGAAGTATTTTGCGAAAGCAAAGTAGGCGGCAGGGCTTCTTTTATAAAAGCCAAGTAAATATTAGACATTAAACAATAAACATTATAAAGATGGTAATAGATTTCGAAAAGATTGCTGAGGCTCATTTGGAGGGCTTCAAGGGTGGACAGGGTAAACTCGATACTCGTAACTATGTGGATGACAAGGTGAAAATCATGTATTCTACCTTGCGTCCGGGTGCATCAACTGGTCTTCATACCCATGAGGGCAACTGCGAGATTATCTATGTGGTAAGCGGCACAGCTACTTTCCATTATGATGATACCGTGGAGGAGGTTCGCCAGGGACAGGTGCATTATTGCCCTATGAACCACGCTCATTATATGGAGAATCTCACCGACCATGATCTGGTGTATCTCGCCATTGTGCCTGAGCATCATTAATATCCTTGAAGTATCAGGGAAAATCACATCATATTTCTCCTGAGGAAAATGAAATAAGAAAGTCCAACTCGGATGCCTCTCTTATAAAAAGGCTCCAAGTTGGACTTTCGTCGTTTTTATTTCTTCATATTAATCTTCTTCATTCTCCAGCAAGTCGGTGCCGAGATGAGTGGTCTGCTCACGCTTCAGTCGGTCACGCACCTCCTTTGGCTTGGTGGCGTAGGTAATCATTCGGATGGAATCGTTATAGCTTACGTACTTCCAAAGCCAGTTGAGCATTACCATTACCTTGTTCTTAACGCCAAGGATAGAGCGGAGGTGAACTACCAGCCATAATACCCAGGCAAAGAAGCCCTGACTGTGGAACTTGCCAAGCTCTACTACAGCCTTGTGTCTTCCGATGGTAGCCATAGAACCCAGGTTCTTGTAGCGGAAAGGCTTGAGTTGGGAATCAGTGGCTCCCTCGGCAATCTTTTGGATATTCTTGGCTAGGAGTGCTGCCTGCTGAATGGCTACCTGTGCCAACTGTGGATGACCGCCAGGATAAGCTGGGTCTGTGGTCTGGATACACTGGTCGCCAATGGCAAAGAGACCGTCCATGCCAGGGATGCGGTTGAATTCATCTACCACGATGCGGAAACCACGGCCCAGATGGTCGCCATCAATACCCGTGATAGGCTGTGCCTTTACACCTGATACCCAGAGGAAGGTGCGGGTAGGAATCTCCTGACCATCCTTCATCAGAACCTTGTGGTCCTTGTAGTCGGTTACCATTTTGCCAAACTGTACATCCACACCCATACTGGTAAGGAATTCGTATGCTTTCTTAGAAGAGTCCTGTGACATTCCGGCGAGCAGTCTGTCGCCCGCTTCCAGGAGATAGATGTGCATCAGAGATGAGTCCATATCCGGATAATCATAAGGAATTACGTAGCGCTTCATTTCAGAGAGGGCTCCGGCTATCTCCACACCTGTAGCACCACCGCCTACAATCACTACGTTCAGGAGTTCCTGTCGCTCCTCTTCTGTGGCACAGGTCAATGCACGCTCCAGGTTACTCAGCACGGCGTTGCGCAATCCCATAGCCTCGGAAACGGTCTTCATCGGAATAGCCCATTTCTCGATGTTGGCATTGCCATAGAAATTGGTAGTGGTTCCTGCTGCGAACACCAGGTAATCGTACTCAATCTTACCGATGGAAGTCTGCAGAATCTTCTTGTCTGGGAATACGGCTCTCGCCTCTGCCATGCGGAAGTAGAAGTTCTTGCGCTTGCGGAAAATCTGGCGGAAAGGGAAGGAGATGGAGCTTGGGTCGATACCTGCTGAGGCAATCTGATAGATAAGTGGAGGGAACTGATGGAAGTTATTCTTATCAATCAACACCACCTGCAGGTTTGCCTTGCTCAGGTCTTCAGCCAAACGAAGACCACCGAGTCCGCCACCAACAATCACTACTCTTTTCAACTGATTTCTCTTGATATTAATGCTCATAACTACTGCTGTTTTTTATATATTAATTACATATATTTGCTACTGATTTTTTCGTATTATAGGCGTTTTGCCCAGTCATTGTTGAAATTCGCTTGCAAAGGTACTGCTTTTTATTGAGCCGGCAAAAGATGTAGTACTGATTTTTATGCTAAAATGGAGATGCAGTCGTTCCTTATTGTGAAAGATGTAAATTATGTTGCAGAATGTAATATCTAGATAGCATTTTTTGAATACGTCGCTTTCAGGCTCTCGCCTTTATCTGGTGCAAAAGTACGCATTTTTTGGTAACCACCAAATTTTTGGGTGTAGATAGCCCCCGTTTTCAGCAAAAGGCTGAATGGGGAGGCTGAGAGGTGGAAGGGAAGGAGGGGGACCTGCGATGGAATCGCAGGGAACGGGGGCGGACGAGGGGCGAACGGAGCGGACGAGGGGGCGTGACGGAGGGTAGTGCTTTTCTTAATGAACCAAAAAATAGGTCTCTGCCTCGCTACTTATAGGTTTGCGCTTCGCAAGTCATAGAGTTGCGACTCGCTACTCAGAGGTTTGCTGACACTGACAGTTTTATTTTCCGCTAGTGGTAGCTATTGGGTAAAGAATGTTAAGTTTATATTTTATATTTATACATATAAATATTTCCCCCTCCATATAGTCTTGTGCAGGCGAAGGGAAGCCTGCTTTTACGCTTTGCTCAGCCAGCGGAATCGGCATCTTGGCTCCGAATTCCGCAGGGTGAAATGTCAGTTTTATCTTGTTGTCGTTATTCTTATTCATCTTGTTTTTTCTTATTTATGGAGTTCATTTTTAGAATGGGCTTATTCTGCTTTAGAATGGGCTTATGCTGCCTCTCATTGAGTTTTTACTTTCAGAATATCATGGATGTTCGTGGTGAACTGCTTCGACATGTACTCGCGTTTCAGGTCGAATCGGCAGTCTGTACCCTGTATGGCCTGGCGTATGGTGCCATAACCATTCTTCCGGTTGATGGCGTCGATAGCCTCCATCAGCGCTTTTTGTCTGCTCCGGTCGATAGGGTCGAAGAGGTCTTGCTGACGGGGATGGTCGGGTGAAATCTGCCACAGGATAACGCCAGCTTTCTTGAAGTGAAACGACATTTCCGGGCGGTCGGAGCGGCTGTCTGCCATCGGTTTCGGGTATTTAGCCCGGAGAATGGTGAGGGCAGCACCCACGATTTCTTCCTGCGCATTGGTGGCAATGGGCAGGGAGAGGGAGTCGTGGATGGTGTATTCAGGCACGTTCTCGTTAAAACGGGAAGTCCATGCGAACACTGTGATTCCCTGACATATGCTACCTTGTCTTCTCAATTTTTCTGTACAACGTACAGCGAAATTAGCCACGGCTTCTTCTATCACATTTTTGTCGGTAATGCCCTCGTTGGCAAAACTCCGGCTGGTGCAGATACTCTTCTTCTGCGGCAGTTCCTCAATGCTGATACAGCTTTCGCCATTCAGTTCTTTCCATGTTCTTACGGTGGTGATATTGAAATGGCTGCGCACCCAACTTTCTTGTCGGCAAACTGGGCGACAGTTCTGATGCCCATATAATCGAGTTTGCGGGCTATCTGTCGGCCTATTCCCCATACATCTTCTACGGGGAAGAGAGACAGCGCCTTGTGCCTCCGTTCATCCGTGTCGATGAGGCAGCAGCCTTGGTAACCCTTGTATTTCTTGGCGAATTTAGAGCCGATTTTTGCCAGGGTCTTCGTATCGGCAATGCCTACGGATATCGGGATTCCAACAGCCCGAAGTACATCTGCCGAGATTCTGGAACCATAGCGATGAAGCAGACTATCAGACTTTTCTGCCACTTCGGCTGTTGTTATTTTATTGAACAAATCTGAATGATCTTCCGCATGCTCCTGATAGAAAGCTTTCGCCATCGATTCGTCTACTTCGAAGAAACTTTCATCGATGGAATATTGGTCGATGCGTGGGGAATAGTGAGCTAGCATCGACATTACGCGGTTGGACAGCGAACCGTAGAGCGTATAGTTGCTCGAGAAGATAGCCACTCCTTCAGCCTCCAGTTTTTCCTTCACCTGATAGAAGGGGTCGCCCATCTTATAGCCCAATGCCTTGGCTTCTTCAGAGCGTGCGATGACGCACCCGTCGTTGTTGCTCAATACAACCACGGGCTTTCCTGTCAGGTCGGGGCGAAACACTCGCTCGCACGAACAGTAGAAGTTGTTGCTGTCTGCCAGTCCTATCATATCTTATTATTATCACCTCTTGTTCATCATACCTTTCTTATTATTATCACCTCTTGTTCATCATACCTTATGATTATCACCAGAAATCCTGGTACGATGTGCAAAAATACAAAAAATAATCCGAAAACGATAGTTTTTCATCCAAGTTTTTTTGTCGTTTCATGATTTATTCTTACCTTTGTGGTCATAAGCTAGTATTGAAACATCATAAAACTGAACGATATGAATGATAAGAATAATATGTTGGCATTGAGCCAGGAGCGTTTTTCGGCTCGCAAGTTTACCTCGGAGGCGGTTAGCCAGGAGGATTTGGACTATATCATGGAGTGTGTGCGCCTGGCACCATCAGCTGTGAACCGTCAGCCTTGGCGCTGGCTCATCGTGCGCTCTGACGAGGCGAAGAAGAAGCTGCAGGAGTGCTACGACCGCGAGTGGTTCAAGACGGCTCCCTTATATAGGTATGAGAAACGTGAACGAGAACTGGGTGCGCAGATATGATGAGAAACCGCATGGCGATATTGATGTGGCGATAGCGGCAGAGCATCTCTGTCTGGCTGCCACCGAAAAGGGACTGGGCACCTGCTGGGTTTGCAATTACGATACGGCGAAGATGCAGCAGCTCTTTGCTCGCGAGGGCTATGAGGCGGTGGTCATCATTCCTGTAGGTCATATTGCCGAAGACTGTCCGCACGCAGGGAAGAAGCGTAAGGAGATGAGTGAAATCACGGAAGAAATCTAGGTCAGATAAGAAAAATCTAGTTCTGATAAGAAAAAATCTAGTTCTGATTTAAAAACGAAGCTGTATGGAAATGAACGAAGAATCCATCCTGGCATGGAATATCATAGAAAAGACAAGTGCCAACCTCTTCCTTACCGGAAAGGCGGGCACAGGTAAGACGACCTTCCTCAAGCGATTGAAAGAACTGTCGCCCAAACGAATGATTGTGCTTGCTCCTACGGGCATTGCAGCCATCAACGCCGGAGGAATGACCATCCATTCGTTCTTCCAGCTTCCCTTCTCGCCATACGTGCCGGGCACAACCTTTGGTGGTGGCGAACAGAAACGCTATCAGTTCAGCAAACTCAAGCGCAATATCATCCGCAGTATCGACCTGCTCGTTATCGACGAAATCAGTATGGTGCGCAGCGATCTGCTCGATGCTATTGACTCCGTACTGCGCCAGTATCGCAAGCGCCACGACTTGCCTTTCGGAGGCGTACAACTCTTGATGATAGGCGATTTGCAGCAGCTGGCACCCGTGGTTACGCCACAGGAAGAGCATCTTCTGGGGCAGCATTACGATACTCCTTTCTTCTTCAGCAGCAACGCTCTGAAGCAGGTGGGCTATCTTACCATCGAACTTAAAAAGGTGTACAGACAGCAGGATGAACAGTTTATCTCGCTGCTCAACCAAATCAGGGAAAACAAGGCTTCGGAAGAAACATTGCAGGCTCTGAACCAGCGCTACATTCCAAATTTTGTACCACCGAAGGAAGGCAATTATATCAGGCTTACCACCCATAATGCGCCTGCCCAGTATATCAACGAACAGCAACTTGCCGCCTTGCCTGCGCAGTCATTTTCTTTTACAGCAGACATAGAGGGTGACTTCCCGGAAACATCTTATCCAGCCGATTTCAAGCTCACATTGAAGTCTGGCGCACAGGTGATGTTCATCAAGAACGACCCGCAGCACCGCTTCTATAATGGTATGATAGGCGAGGTGATAGGGGTTAGGACCGATGAAGACGGCAGCAAGATTATCGTTCGTAGCAAGGACTCGGGCGAGGAGTTTGACCTGGAGAAAATGGAGTGGACCAATGCGAAATATACGCTGAACGAGAAAACCAAGGAGATAGAGGAGACGGTGGAAGGAAAATTCATGCAGTATCCTCTGCGGCTGGCGTGGGCGATTACTATCCACAAGAGTCAGGGACTTACTTTCGAACACGCCATCATCGATGCTTCTCATTCTTTTACGCATGGTCAGACCTACGTGGCTCTGAGCCGCTGCAAGACTTTGGAAGGAATGGTGCTCAGCGAACCGCTTTCTCGCGGAGCCATTATCAGCAGCCAGACAGTGGATTCATTCACCAGTCAGCTTGCAGCTCCTACCCAGGCGCAGATTAGTTATCTGGAGCAGCAGTACATCATTTATTGCATCAGCGAACTCTTCGATTTCTATTCTCTCAGAGCCAGCTATGAGCATCTGATGCGCTGCCTGGTTGAGTTTTTTAACGGTAAATATCCGCGTGTGGTAAGCGAGTATCAGAAGCTGCAGGTGGTGCTGAAGAGTCTGATAGCCGTATCAGATAAATTCCGTGTGCAGTATACGGGTATGCTTGCCCGGAATCCTGATGTAAGACAGGCTGAACTGCAAGACCGTATTCATAAGGGAGCTATGTATTTTCTTGACAAAATCGGCGTTTTGAGTGATTTAATCAGGAAGTCGAATCTTGATACAGACAATAAGGTAGCAAGGAAACAGTTTGAAGATCGCTTCTCCGTTTTCTCTGAAGATGTAAAATTAAAAGAACGGCTTCTGAAGTATGAATGCAGCGCAGAATTCACGGTAACGGATTATCTGAAAAAGAAGGCGCAGTTCTTGCTGTTGGATGCTGATGCTTCATCGGATGGTGGTTCGGGCAGAAAGTCAAGGAGACAGAAGAAGCCGAATGAACCGAAGGTGCCGAAAACCCCTACAAGGGAAATCAGTTATAACCTTTATAAGCAGGGAATGACGCTGGAGCAGATAGCTGCAGAACGGGGTTTTGTCAAGGATACGATTGCAGGTCATCTTGCTTCGTATGTGAAAGAAGGAAAGATTGGACTGCGGGCGCTGATTTCAAGTGCCCATGAAAAGAAAATCTGTGATTTCATGAAGGCTCATCCAGAATTGGAGCATTTTAGCGAAATAAAGGAAGCTCTGGGAGCCGGTATTGAATATTACGAAATCAAACTGGTTCATGATTTGATGGAGGGGGAATAAAGGTTTTCCTCCCACCTTATTATAATAATGAGAGTGTGTCTTGGACTTTTGACACACCCTCATTGTTTTCTTGAATATTTAGAGTTGGGCTACAGCCTTTTCCAGCTGCTGCAGAGCCTGTTTGAGGATGCTTCTTGGCGCTGCTACATTCAATCGCATGAATCCTTCACCGCCAGGACCGAACATCTCACCATCGTTCAATGCCAGATGCGCCTTGTCGATGAATAGGTCGAGAAGTGCATCGTGAGAAAGATGAAGGTCTCGGCAGTTGAGCCATACGAGGAAGGAAGCCTGTGGACGCAAAGGGCGAATGCCCGGAATATGCTCACGGCAGTAATCTTCTACGAACCGGATATTGTCCTCAATATAGGCAAGCATCGCCTTGCGCCATTCTTCACCCTTTCGGAAGGCAGCGATGGTGGCGATAGGAGCAAAGAGGGTTGGCTCATCCAACTCATTTGCACTTAACCATTTGTAAAATCTATTCCGAATATCTTCGTTTGGAATGATGGCGTAGCTGCTCACAATTCCTGCAATATTGAAGGTCTTGGAAGGAGCCTGGAAGGTGATGCTGATGTTGCGTGCCTTGTCTGAAACCGAAGCAAACGGAATGTGCTTGTGGCCGAAGAGCGCCATATCCGCATGAATCTCATCGCTGATAACGAGCAGATGGTGCTCATAGCAGAAGTCGGCAAGCTGCTGCAGGGTTTCCTTGCTCCAGGTAATACCGCCCGGATTATGAGGATTGCAAAGAATGAGAATCTTGCATTTCTTATCGCAAACCTTCTCGAGATTTTCGAAATCCATCTCGTAATATCCGTCTTCCTTCATCTTCAGCGGATTGAAGACCACCTCTCTGCCATTACCCTCTGGAGTGAGGCGGAATGGGTGATAAACGGGTGGCTGGATGATGACTTTTTCGTCAGGCTGTGTGAAGACATTCACCACGAGACCGATGCCTTTTACAATACCAGGAATGAATCTTATCCACTCTCGCTTCACATCCCACTGGTGGTGGTTGCGAACCCAGTCGATGATGCTAGGCAGATAATCTTCCGGCTCCATCGTGTAGCCGAAGAGTGAGTGCTCCAGACGTGCCTTGAGTGCATCTGTAATGAAAGATGGGGTCTCGAAATCCATATCAGCTACCCAGAGTGGCAGCAGATCATCTCGCCCCCAGCGAGGCAGCAGGGCGCCATGCTTCAGGTCGTCGCTGCCCGAACGGTCTATGACTTTATCGAAATTGTACATATTACTTTGAACTTTGAGCTTTGAACTTTATGATTAGCCCTATTAACTATAAACTATTAACTATCAACTAGAAAAGCCCTATTAACTATAAACTATCAACGGCCTGCTTGATGTCTTCGAAGAGATCATCCACATCTTCCAAGCCGATGCTCAATCGGATGGTAGTATCTTTTACATCCATCGACTTGCGCATGCTCTCAGAGAAAGCTCCGAAGATGGTGCTTGCCGGATGAATGGCGAGCGAACGGTTGTCGAAGAGGTTGGTGGCGCGATGGATGAGCTTCAGATTGTTGAGGAAGTTGAAGCATGCCTCCTTGCTCTCCAAGTCGATGCAGATCATGGCTCCCGCAGTCTTCCCAAACTGGCGCTGCGCCAACTCGTGATAAGGATTATCCTCCAGACCCACATAGTTTACATATTTTATCTGAGGCAGAGAGCGCAGCTTCTTGGCAAGCTCCAGGGCATTGCTGCTCTGCACACGATAGCGAGCATCGAGCGTTTCAAGTCCGATAGTCTGCATGTAAGCCACCTGTGGAGTCATATAGGCGCCGAAATTGAAGAGCATTTCTCCATAGAGACGCTTGGCGAAATCGCCGTTGTAAGGAGTGCCGTAGTCGATAACCAGACCGCCGAGCGAAGTAGCACCGCCGCTTACATATTTAGAGCTGGAAACCACCTCAATATCTACTCCCAGGCTCTTAGCCGAGAATTGTGTGAAAGGAATCACGGTAGAATCCACCACCAAAGGTACATTTTTTTCATGTGCTACTTCCGAGATGGCTTTCAGGTCAGCAACCTCCAGCTGTGGGTTGGTCAGGATTTCGAGAAATACGCAGCAGGTGTCATCATCAATGGCTTCGCGCACGGCTTCGATGTTGGTCAAATCGCGCAAACGCACCTTTACACCAAAACGGCGCAGAGTGGCTACAAGCAGGGCATAAGTATTGCCGAAGAGATGCTTGGATGTAACAATATTTTTGCCTTGTGCTGCCAGCGCCATGAGGGTGTTGCTGATGGCCGCCATTCCTGAGTTGAAGGCGGTGGCATGAGCAGCATCGGTAAGGGCTGCCACACGGCGCTCCAGGTTGGTCACCGTAGGGTTCTCTACGCGCGAATAATCTGGAGCCTTGATCTTGTCGGTGAATGCTTCAGCCATGACGGCAGCATTGTCGAATTCGTAGGCAAGGGTGTTATATACTGGCACGCTCAGCGAGTCGTATGCATCGCGGCGCTCATATTCCAAATGAATAGCTTGAGTCTGTTTCTTCATTATTCTGTTATTTTATGTGATGTTTTTGCGTGCAAAAGTACAAAAAAGAAATTGAATAGACAATAAATCGTATAAAAAAAACGAGTTGCGAATGCTTTTTATGCATTGCAACTCGTTGGAGAGGGGTTTAACCCAACAATAACCTACTGGCTCATCCGATTAACTTAAAGATAACATTTGTATGGAAAAAATGCAGCAAAAAAAGCAAATTGTAACAGAAACATTCGTTTATATCGAATTTTATTTGTAATTTCGCACCAAAATCAAAATAAGGATATTTATGAATAAACTGATTCTGAAAACAACAAAAAGCGGATTGCTGGCAGCTGCCCTGATGGCTTCAATCTCTGCCAGTGCCGAAACCATAGAGGTGAAAACGCTGAAATATGCAGGCCCCTATGCCGTAGCACAGCCTTGGATGGCTGACAGTGTGAACATCAAAGGCGAAGTGTTCGACCTTAAGCAGCTGCTCGATTCGCCGCTGTCTTTCACCTTATTAAATAAGGGTAAGGAGGTGAGTGTAGCCCAACTCCTTGCTGACAAGCAGGATGCGCTCCATTTGGCTTCTTTCTGCGTTTCTAACACCCAGCGCACCAAAGCAACCATTGCGGTAGAAGGATTGGAGCAATACCGCCTGTTTGTAGACGGTGAACAGGTAGAGGTGAACGGCGATAAGGCTGAAACCATCCTGACTCCTTCGCAGCATACGGTTGTCATCAAATATCTTACCCGGAAGAATGCATCTTCTGATAAGAAATCTATCAAGTTGACCGTAACCGCAGCCAACGGCGCTCCGCTTTCTGTAGGCGATGCGGCAGCCAAGTGTGCCTATAACATCTATGATGTGATTTGTGCGCCCAACTATCCGAGTGTTTCTATCTCACCAAACGGAAAGTTTATCGTTGTTCGGAAAACCTGGGTAGATAGAAAAGGTAATAACCATAGCATTAGCGAATTACGCAACTCTCAGACTAACAGAGTGATGGCTACATTTGAGGAGAGTGTAAAATGGATGCCTTCAAGCAATAAACTGTATTTCACCCAGAAGGCGAGCGACAGCAGTATTGTTGGAGAAGAAAAGCAGGATGGCACATTGCAGCTCATCACCATCAATCCGCTGACGATGGAGCGCGAAGTGCTGGCAAGCAATCTTCCTGAAGGCTGGTTCCAGTTTACACCCGATGAAAAAACGCTTATCTATACGCTCACTACTGAAGGCAGAAAAAAGGATCCGCAAGTATATGATGTAAAAGAACCGGAAGACAGACAGCCTGGTTGGCGCGAACGCAGCAATTTGGCTAAATACGACCTTGCATCGGGCATTCTCCAGCCGCTTACCTTCGGTTACCACAACATCTATCTGATGGATATTTCTGCCGATTCGCGTTATCTGCTGATAGGAAAGGGAGAGGAGCGACTCACCAAGCGTCCTACAACCCTGACATCATTCTACCGCCTGGATTTGGGCAGTATGAATGCATCTGGAGCCACAACGCCAAAGGTAGAAACCCTGATAGAAAAGGGCGAATTTCTGAACAGCGCCCAGTTCTCACCTGATGGCAAGAGCATTCTCGTGAGCGCTTCGCCGGAAGCTTTCAACGGCATTGGAAAGAATGTGGAAGAAGGACAGACACCTAGCATGATCGACACCCAGCTCTATCTGATGACCTTGTCGGATAAGAAGGTTCGTCCGCTGACCAAGGATTTCAATCCGAACGTGCAGAGTGTGGATTGGAGTAAGGCAGATGGAAACATCTATTTTACAGCCGAAGATAAAGACTGCGTGCACCTCTTCCAGCTCAATCCGAAATCGGGTAAGTTTACGCTTCTCAAGACTCCTGAAGAGTACATCAAGAGTTTCTCGCTTGCATCTTCTGCAGCAGAAATGGCTTTCTCCGGTCAGAGTGCATCCAATGCCGACCGACTCTACAAGATGAATACTAAGGCACAGAAGGCTCTGCTGGTGGATGATCTCAGTGCCCGACTGCTGAAGGACATCGAGCTGGGCGACTGCAAGGCATGGAACTATGTGAACTCTCGTGGCGATACACTCTGCTGCCGTTACTATCTGCCACCTCATTTTGATGCTGCCAAGAAGTATCCGATGATAGTGAATTATTATGGCGGATGCAGTCCTACGAGCCGCATGTTCCAGAGCCGTTATCCTCATCATGTTTATGCGGCAATGGGCTATGTAGTGCTGGTTGTGAATCCTAGTGGAGCCACCGGATTCGGTCAGAAATTCTCTGCCCGCCATGTAGATACGGCAGGCGAGGGAGTGGCTGAAGACATCATCTCCAGCACCCAGGCTTTCTGCGATGAGCATGCTTTCGTAAACCGCAAGAAGATTGGCTGCATCGGTGCCAGCTACGGCGGATTCATGACTCAGTATCTTCAGACCAAGACCGACCTCTTTGCAGCTGCCATCTCTCATGCAGGCATCAGCGACCACACCAGCTATTGGGGTGAGGGCTATTGGGGCTACAGCTACAGCGAAGTTTCTATGGCGAACGAATATCCTTGGACCAACAAGCATCTCTTTGTAGATCAGAGTCCGCTCTATAATGCCGACAAGATTCATACTCCGCTGCTGTTTGTTCACGGCACGGCAGATAATAATGTGCCTGTGGGCGAGAGCATCCAGCTCTATACGGCTCTGAAACTTCTTGGCCGTCCTACGGCGATGGTATTGGTAGATGGTCAGGATCATCACATCATCGACTACGAGAAGCGGCTGAAATGGCAGAACACCATCTTTGCCTGGTTTGCCAAGTGGTTGCAGGATGATGCTTCCTGGTGGACGGAAATGTATGGTGATGAAAAGATGTAGTTGAAACTTCGGCAGAAATGCCGGCTTCAGTCTCTATCAAATAAAAAAGAGATTATGTTCCTGTAAGTCGGGAATATAATCTCTTTTCTTTTATATGTTTATTTTTTGCAGTTTAGCGTGATAAGCAGAGAAATCATGGCGAAAGCGATTCCTACGATGCAGACACCGAGCCAGTCGGCTTGCGTCCAGACGTAACCGGCACAGAAAGTGCCTAGCGAACCACCGATGAAATAGCTGGTCATGAAGATGGTGTTGGCGCGGTTGGAAGCCTGCGGAACCTCCTGCAGACAACCACTCTGATTGCTGAGCTGCTGACATTGCAGACCGATGTCAACCAGGATGATGGCTGCGATGAGTCCGGCGTAAGTGTCGCCGAAAAGCAAGGCTATTGCCCAGGCGATGATCTGCATTCCTGCTCCGAACAGATTGAATTTTCGAATGCCAAACCTAGGAATCAGTTTTCCCACACCACTGGCAGCAACGGCTCCCATGATTCCGCAAAGTCCGAGCATTCCTACCATATCACTTCCTGCGCTGAAAGGTGGCTGCGCCAGATGGAACGCCAGACAAGACCATATTGCCATCATACTGCCGAACCCGAAGGCTGCACGGATGGAATAGATGCGGATAGAAGGATGGAAAACAAAAATTTCTGCTATCGTGGTCATCAGCCCTCTGTAGGTTCCTACATAGTTGCGCTTCATTTCAGGCATCATCAGCAGCATGATTCCCATGCAAACCACCATCACGAAAGCAGCTATGATAAACATCTCCCGCCATCCCAGCCATTCGCCGATGTAACCGCTGATTACTCGTGAGGCAAGAATGCCCGTCAGCAGTCCGGAGAGTACAATGCCCATATTCCTGCTCTTGTTCTTGGGTTCCGAAAACTGTCCGGCTATCGGAATGAAGAACTGCGGAATCACCGAACAGGCACCAATCAGCAAGGAAGCTCCCCAGAGCATCCAAACGTTTTGCGCTGCAGCCATCACGATTGCCATCAATGCAGCAATGGTCATATTGACAAGGATGAGTTTCTTGCGCGAAAGCATGTCGCCCAAGGGGATGAGGAAGAATAAGCCCAGCGCATAACCTATCTGGGTAATGACGGTGATGAGGTTAGCCTTCTGCTCGGTAATATCCAGATCGTGGCGGATGAGTTCGAGAAGCGGCTGATTGTAGTAGCAGTTGGCTACGGTGAGTCCTGCGACGATAGCCATCATCAGGAGAATGCTGCGGGGAATGCCCTGATTTTCTTTTAGCTGTATCATTTTCTGTCTGTTTGTTTCTTTGTTTTGAGTGCAAAGTTACGAAAAAAATCTCGGCAATCAAAGTTTTTGGGGACGATTTCTTGGGAAAATCTTCTTCCTCAGGCAGAAAAACTTTCTGTTCTTTCCCTCGCGCGCGTACCTTATTATATGTATATAGTGCTGCTCTGAAGAGGTGTTGGCGCGCACTCTTGTTACGCTAAAAAACACCGAAAAGTGTTAAAATTAGGCTGTTTTCGAGCACACTAAAAACTTTAACCTTTGTTAGCACTTTGTAAGTGGTTGATTTATAGCGATTTGTAATTTTGTTACAAAATCACCTAAAAAAAAGTCGCAAAAAAAAGAACAACGTATCAAAAAAATGCTTACCTTTGCATCGTTCAAAAGAACAAATGATTGTTTTACAGATTTTAAAAAAGCAAAGAAAATGAAGAAATTAGTTTTTATGTTCGTAGCTATCGCAGCTATCTCTTTCGCATCATGTGGTAACAAAACAGCTAAGAATACAGCTTCTGCTGATTCTGACACAGCTCAGGTAGATACAACTGCTGCTGACACTGCTGCTGCTGATACAGCTGCTGCTGATTCTGCTAAGTAATTTGAAATTACTTGCGAACGAAAAAATGAGAGAAACAACCGCTGGACTTCGGTCTAGCGGCTTTTTCGTTTTATAGAGACTATGTTTCATTTTTTTAGGTTACCTTTTAGAATATTAGAAAAGATAATTTATGATAGATTCAAGTGCCTTTCAAGGTAAAAAGGCAGCTTACTATACGCTAGGCTGCAAACTCAACTTCTCTGAAACTTCCACTTTTGGCAAAATGCTCGACGATATGGGCGTCATTACTGCTAAAAAAGGGGAGAAAGCTGATATTTGTCTGATTAACACCTGCTCGGTAACAGAAGTTGCCGATCATAAATGCCGTCAGGCTATCCACCGGATGGTGAGAAACAATCCGGGCGCATTCATTATCGTGACGGGCTGTTATGCGCAGCTCGAATCTGAGAATGTCAGCAAGATAGAGGGGGTAGATCTTGTGTTGGGTGCTAACGAGAAGGCGCACTTGATTCAATATCTCAGCGATGCATGGGCGCAGAAATTTGCCCAGGAAAACGGATTGGCTGCTCAGACCTCTCAGAACGTCGATGCTGAAAGTTCTCAGAACGGCGATGCGGCGGCCCTTCATCAGCATTATAGCGTGAAGACGAAGGAAATCAAGACCTTCCAGCCTTCTTGCTCGCGTGGCAACCGTACCCGTTATTTTCTGAAGGTGCAGGACGGCTGCAATTATTATTGCACCTATTGCACCATTCCATTTGCCCGAGGCAATTCGCGCAACCCGAGCATCCAGTCGCTTGTGGCTCAATGTGAGCAGGCGGCTGCTGAAGGCGGTAAGGAAATCGTCATTACCGGTGTGAATATCGGAGATTTCGGTCAGACTACCCACGAGCGATTCATCGATCTTGTCAAGGCGATGGATCAGGTAGAAGGAATCAAGCGTTACCGCATCTCGAGTCTGGAGCCTGATCTCTGTGATGATGATCTCATAGAGTATTGTGCCCAGAGCCGTGCCTTTATGCCTCATTTCCATATTCCTCTGCAGAGCGGAAGCGATGAGGTGCTCAAGCTGATGCACCGTCGTTACGACAAGGCGCTCTTTGCTCACAAGGTGAATCTTATCAAGGAGAAAATGCCTGATGCGTTTATCGGTGTCGATGTGATGGTGGGCTGTCGCGGCGAAACTCCGGAGTGTTTTGAAGAATGCTATGAGTTCTTGAAGAGTCTGCCTGTTACCCAGCTTCACGTCTTCCCTTATTCTGAGCGTCCGGGCACGGCTGCCTTGAAGATTCCGTATGTGGTTGACGAGAAGGAGAAGAAGAAGCGCTCCAAGCGACTGTTGGAGTTGAGCGATCAGAAGACGCAGGAATTCTATGCCCAATACATCGGTACTGAGGCTGAGGTTCTCTTCGAAAAGGCGCCAAGAGGCAAGGCAATGCATGGATTCACCAAGAACTATATCCGCGTAGAACTTTCGCCGGCTCTCGCCAAGGAAGAATACGACAACCAGCTCATTAAGGTTCGCCTGGGTGATTTCAATCACGATAAGACGGCGCTGAAGGCAGAGCTTCTTTAGTTGATAGTTAATAGTTTATAGTAAATAGGGCTAATCATAAAGTTCAAAGTCCAATGTATTACAACGATTTTGGAACATGGATCCGGAAGCAGTTTCCTGATTTCCGTGTTCAGAAGATTTCGATAGACGCGGGATTCTCCTGTCCTAACAGGGATGGGAGGATTTCGAGTGGCGGATGTACGTATTGCGACAACCGCACCTTCAATCCGAGCTATTGCGACCGGAAAAAGTCGATTACTGAACAGCTGGAGGAGGGAAAGGCTTTCTTCAGCAGAAAGTATCCTGATATGAAATATCTGGCTTATTTCCAGGCTTATACCAATACATACGCCAGGGTGGAGCAACTGAGGCAGATGTATGAAGAGGCTCTTGAGGTGGAAGATGTGGTGGGAATCGTTATCGGAACCCGTCCGGATTGTGTGAGCGATGAATTGCTCGATTATCTGGAAGAACTGAACCGCCGAACCTTCGTGCTGGTGGAATATGGCATTGAGAGTGCCAATGATGAGACCTTGAAACGCATCAACCGTGGACATGATTTTGCCTGTTGCCGTAGTGCCGTGGAGCGTACTCATGCCAGGGGAATCCTTACGGGCGGCCACATCATCATCGGTTTGCCGGGAGAAGATGCGGAAGAAAGTCTGCGCCAGGCTCCTCTCATCTCTTCCTTGCCGCTTGATATTCTCAAAATTCATCAGATGCAGATTATCAGGGGCACCCGGCTGGCACAGGAATATGCTGAGCACCCCTTCCATGTTTACACGGTAGAGGAATATATTGATGTCATCGTGAAATACATCCGTCTGCTCAGAAAGGATTTAGTGCTGGAGCGCTTCGTCAGTCAGTCGCCCAAAGAACTGCTGGTTGCTCCCAAATGGGGACTCAAGAACTATGAGTTTACCAATCTTCTGAATAACAGATTAAAGAGTTTACAATAAATATGGCAAAAGTAGCAATCGTTATATTAAACTGGAATGGTCAGAAGATGCTGGCAAAGTATCTTCCGAATGTCATCGAATATTCCCGTCAGGATGCTGAAATATGGGTGGCAGACAATTCTTCTTCTGATGGTTCGATGCACCTTCTGGAGACTCAGTTCCCTCAGGTGAAGACCATCGTGCTGGAGCAGAATTTCGGCTTTGCTGAAGGCTATAACCGTGCCTTGAAGCAGATAGATGCAGAATATTACGTGCTCCTGAATAGCGATGTGGAGGTTTCGCATCATTGGCTTACACCGCTCATCGAGTTTATGGATTCGCATCAGCAGGTGGCTGCCTGCCAGCCTAAGCTGCTTGCGGAATACGATAAGGACAGTTTTGAGTATGCTGGCGCTTGCGGCGGATTCCTCGACAAATACGGCTATCCGTTCTGTCGTGGCCGCATCTTTGATACGGTAGAGCGCGATAACGGGCAGTATGATTACCAGCAGGAAATCTTGTGGGCTACGGGTGCCTGTATGATGATCCGCTCAAAGGATTATTGGACTGCCGGCGGTTTAGACGGCCGCTTCTTTGCTCATAATGAAGAGATAGATCTTTGCTGGCGCTTGCGTCTGATGGGCAGAAAAATCTACTGCATTCCTGAGAGTGAGGTTTATCATGTGGGTGGTGGAACCCTGCCGAAAAGCAATCCGATGAAGACTTATCTGAATTTCAGAAATAATTTAACCATGCTTTATAAGAATCTGAGTGATACGGAGTTGGTTCATGTAATGCGTATGCGTAGATTTCTGGATTACCTTGCTGCTTTCGAGACATTGGTTCTGAATCGCAACTGGGGTGACTTCAAGGCTATCTTCAAGGCGCGCAGGGCTTTCAAGGCATGGAAACATGAGTTTGACGAAGATCGCAGAAAGATACAGGCGGGTAGGGTGAAGGAGGAGATTCCGCAGGTTTACAATCTCTCTATCATCTGGCAATATTACGCCAAGGGCAAGAAACTCTTCTCGCAGTTGTAGACTATTCATAAACATACTTAAAAATAAAAATCTATGAAGAAAAGACAAATGATGATGGCGCTGGTTTCGCTGATGGTTCTGTCAGCCCAGGCGCAGGCTAATTTCCAGGTGTCGGTTTCCAATCCTTCCAAGGTGGCAAGAACCGATGCTCCGGTGGTGGTAGATCTCAGTAAGTTGGGAGCTATTGGCGACATTCAGCGCGCTGTAGTAACCGTTGACGGCAAGGAGATTCCTTCACAGCTCGATGACACCAACCGCGATTGTACCAACGATGAACTCTGTTTCCTTGCCGATTTGGGCAAGAAAGAAACCAAGACCTATCAGGTGCATCTCTATCGTGAGGGCGAGCAGGCACAGTATCCGGCTCGTACCTTTGCAGAACTCTGTTTGCCAAGCAAAAACAGGAAGCTGGCTAAGAACAGGCAGGATATTTATCTGCGCAGCATCTCGTTTGATAAGAAGACCAAGGACCCTTATCACTACGTCCATTCTCATGGCATCTGCTTCGAAAGTGAACTGATTGCCATGCGTGTTTATTTCGACCATCGTCAGACCATCGACCTTTATGGCAAAATCAACAAGGGGCTGGTGATTCAGGATACACAGTTCTATCCTTCAGAAGAGCAGATTCAGGCTGGTTCGGGCGATGATTGTCTCTGGGTAGGCAATACCTACGGACTGGGTGCGCTCCGTGGCTGGGACGGTAAAGACCAGGTGCTGTTCAACAACGTGAAATACCAGGAGCAGCGTGTCATTTCAGAAGGTCCGCTCCGTGCCATCGTCGAAGTCGTGGATAAGGGTTGGGTTCCGGCTCCGGGCTTGCAGCCTGTCAATGCCACCATCCGTTACACCATCTATGCCGGTCATCGCGATTTCGACGTAGATGTATTCTTCAACAAGGATGTTTCTGATTATCAGTTTGCTACAGGACTCATCAACGTAAAGGGTTCCAGCGAATTTGCTGATGGCAAGGGATTGCGAGGCTGTTACGGCAGCGACTGGCCAACAGGCAAGGACGATGGAAAGCACAAGCTGGAGACCGTAGGCTTGGGCATTTATGTGCCACAGTCAGCCCTGGTAAGTCAGCAGCCAGCCAATAAGGATTGCTATACTCAGGTGGTGAAACCTGCAGGCAGCCAGCTCAGTTATAAGCTTGCTTATACCAGTGCCAACGAAACCTATGGCTTCAAGGGCGAGAAGGAGTGGTATGAGTGGTTGAAAGCCTGGAAGAAGCAGATAGAAGAGCCGGTTCAGGTTTCAGTTTCTGTCATGATCCGATAAGCAGTTTCTTTTATCATCTGATAAGCAGAAAAACTGCGCAAATAGCCAGCAATGAGCAAAAAAGCCTTACGTTTTGCTCATTGCTGGCTATTTTTCAAACAAATCTAAGAGAAAAACCCATTTTTTTTGCGAATGCGTATGATTTTTTAGCAAAAAAGCTTGGTAATTTAAATAATTTTTAGTATTTTTGCAGTCGTAACTCGAAGATTTGTAAATTATCGTGAAAAGGTTTTTAAATTATATAGTCATATTAGCAATCGTGCTTCTCAGTTCGGCCTGC
The DNA here is from genome assembly GCF_977051555.1 of Segatella sp. Lineage (NCBI taxonomy): Bacteria > Pseudomonadati > Bacteroidota > Bacteroidia > Bacteroidales > Prevotellaceae > Segatella > Segatella sp. The sequence goes on along the minus strand of NZ_CDRSSE010000007.1, from coordinate 57,406 downwards.
GAGTTTAAGTTCAAGCCGAACGAGGAAGGAGAGGCTGTGCCCCTGTCGGTACAGCGTTACGACCGATTGGAAAGCAGATATCTTACTACCGGTGATTTCTCAGCCCTGCAGCAGATGAACACCGATTACCCGATAGAAACCCGTACGCTGATAGAGAAAATGCTCCAGCTTGGCACCATTACCGACGCCAATATCAGCAACCGTTTCCTCATGTTCTATCAGGATTCTACCCTGCAGGCGCTTATCGCCGATGCTGAGGCAGAATTTGCCAATATGGAAGACATCAACGAGCAGCTGAAAACTGCCTTCTCGCGTCTGAACAGTTGGATTCCTGAGCTTCAGCAGCCTTGTTTCTATGCCCAGATTGGTGCTCTCGACCAGAGCATCGTAGTAGGACAGCACTCAGTAGGAATTTCGCTCGATAAATACATGGGCGAAAACTATCCGCTCTACAAGAAGTTCTATACACCGCAGCAGCGCAGCACCATGTCGCGCCAGTATATTGTGCCTGATTGCCTTACCTTCTATCTGCTGAGCATCTATCCGATGGATCAGTTCGACACCCGTCCGCAGCTCGACCGCGATCTGCACATGGGCAAGATTATGTGGGCTGTCAACAAGGCGATGGGCAAGGAGATTTTCAAGACCAAGTATGTGAATACAATCAACGCTTATGTAAAGCGCAACCCTAAAGTAACGGTAAAACAACTGCTCAAGGACGAAGATTATTCGCCTATTGAGGCATTACATAAAGATTAACACATGAAAAGATTTCCAGTTTTTATTGCAACTGTCATGATGGTTTCAGCAATGCAAGCTGCAGATAAACTCGACCTGAAGGCCATTACCTCCGGCGAGTTTGCTGCCTCTTATGTTACCGGTATTAACCCTATTGATGGCACCGATTTGTACGCTTCTATCAGCAATGATGGCAAGCAGGTTATCAGTTATTCGTTCAAGACGGGCAAGCAGATGAGCATCCTCTTCGATGTGAACGCAGTCAAGGCTCCCTTCGAACAGATTGAGGGTTATGTAATCAGTCCTGATGGCAAGAAATTGCTTATCATGACCCATCGCGAGGCTATCTACCGCCGCTCGTTCAAGGCAGAGTATTTCATATATGATATTGCCAAGAAGAGTTTGAAGAAGCTCTCTCAGGGCGTTAACCAGCAGGTGGCTACCTGGTCGCCTGATTCACGCCACATCGCCTTCGTTAAGGATAACAATCTCTTTGTTACCGATGGAGATAAGGAAACCCAGATTACCCGCGACGGTAAGTTCAATGAAGTAATCAATGGTATTCCTGATTGGGTTTACGAAGAGGAGTTCAGCTTCAACCGCGCCTTTGCATGGAATGCGGATGGAACTGCCATCGGATGGATACGCTTCGACGAATCTCACGTAAAGACTTATTCTCTGCAGATGTTCGAAGGTTCTCATCCTATCCGTAGCGAGTATCACGACTATCCTGGAGAGTATTCCTATAAATATCCTAAGGCAGGACAGGACAACTCTAAGGTGAGCCTCTGGAGCTATGATATGAAGAACGGCAAGACCGTGGCGCTCGATGTGCCTGTAGATTCTGACGGCTATTATCCACGCATCAAGACATCGCCAGACGCCAACAGTCTGATTGTCTATACGATGAACCGCCATCAGGACGACATGCGCCTCTATGCAGTCAATCCTTTCACCGGCAAGAGCAGGATGCTCATCAAGGAGAGTGTGCCTAAGTTTGTAAAGGAAGAGGTGATTGAAAACAGCATCGTGGGCAAGAAGAACATCCTGCTGCCTAGCGACCGCGACGGCTTCATGCATCTCTATCTCTATGATATGAACGGCAAGCTCCTGCGCCAGGTAGAGAAGGGCAACTATGATGTTACCTCTATCTACGGAATGGATGAGAAGACGGGCGATGTTTATTTCCAGGCTGCCAAGCTCAATGCGCACGACCGCCAGGTTTACGTGGCTCATAAGAACGGAAAGGTGGAGCGCCTTACCGATGCGGCTGGTTCCAACTCGGCTTACTTCTCGGGCGATTACCGCTATTTCGTCAATACCTGGAGCAGCTACAGCCATCCTTATGTCTTCACCGTACGCAGCAACAAGGGCAAGCTTATCAAGACATTGGAAGACAACAAGCAGCTGCTCAAAAAGACCCGGAAGTATAATTGGGGCAAGCGCGAGACTTTCTCTTTCACCACTTCCGAAGGTGTGAAACTGGACGGCTGGATGGTGAAGCCTGTAGATTTCGACGCCAGCAAGAAGTATCCTGTCATCCTCTTCCAGTATTCCGGTCCGGGCAACCAGCAGGTGCTCGATTCATGGAGCACGGGCAGTATGGGCAATGGCGGTGCTTTCGATTATTTTCTTGCACAGGAAGGATTCATCATTGCCTGCGTAGATGGTCGCGGAACAGGTGGTAGAGGAGCAGAGTTTGAGAAGTCTACTTATCTCCGTCTGGGCGATTTAGAGTCGAAAGATCAGGTTGAAACAGCTCTCTACATGGGTTCTCTGCCTTATGTAGACAAGGATAATATCGGCATTTGGGGTTGGAGCTATGGTGGTTTCAATACGCTGATGAGTATGAGCGAGGGCCGTCCTGTGTTCAAGGCAGGTGTGGCTGTGGCTCCTCCTACCTGCTACCGCTTCTATGATTCGGTTTATACTGAGCGCTACATGCGTACTCCTCAGGAGAACGAGGAGGGTTACAAGGTGAACCCTATCGAGCGTGTAAAGCAGCAGCATGGTGCGTTGCTTATCTGTCACGGATTGGCAGATGACAATGTTCATCCGCAGAATACCTTCGAATATGCTGAGGCTTTGGTCCAGGCAGACAAGGACTTCAAGACCCTGTGGTACACGAACCGTAATCACGGCATTTCGGGTGGCAATACCCGCAACCATCTGCTTCGCCAGATAGCTAACTGGTTCAAGCAGAACCTGAAGTAGAAAATGATATGATATAAAAAAGTGAAGCCATTCCCGGCTGAAAGGGAATGGCTTCTTAATTTAATGTTATCCTCATTACTTTGCAGAGTAAGGATAAGTTTGATTTCTTATTCAGTTTTAGCGCCTTTTCTGCGCTTTTCTTTCTTGGCTTTCTTAGCCTTCTTCACTTTTACCTCTTCAACCTCTTCATCGTTTGGCTGAACAGATGAAAAATGAAAATCTGTAGAGTTGATGGTCTTCACCTGATAAGGGCTAGGCGCATCGTTCATCTGCTGTCCGTTCTTTGCCTTCTTAGCCTTTGGCTTCTGAATGTATCTTGCATAGAGCTTGTTCCATTTCTTTTCAGCCTTCTTCTGGTTGAAGTCAAACATCACGATACACGTGCGGTTGCCGGCACCTTTCTGCTCCAGATAGTCGCGCAACTGGTATGAATAGTTCTCGCGGCTTACCAGAAACTTGCTCTTGCGGGTGAAATAGGCAGAATCAACCTTCTGAACGTCTGTGAAATAGACTGTAGAGTCATTAAACGACGAGGCAAATCCAAAGATGTATGCAGTCTTAACGTCGTTCTTGGCTGATGCAGAGAGCGAGCTGAAACATGCTAATGCAATAGATGCTAATGCAATTTTTGTAATTTTCATTTCTTTTTCTGTCTTATTTTGTTTTGTGCTGTCTGCCCCATCAGTCATGCAGGATCTTTCCTTATCCCAGATAGGACTTCAGCAGTTTATCTGTCGTACTGTTCCGGAGTCGCCTTATCGTTTTTTCCTTGATCTGGCGTACTCTTTCCCTGGTGAGATGATACTTGGTTCCGATTTCTTCGAGCGTCAGTTCAGGTGTTCCTATGCCATAGAAGGCAGCAATGATTTTCTGGTCTTTGTCCGGCAGCGTCTTGAGCAGTCTTTCTATTTCTGCTCTCAGCGACTCTGTCAGCAGTTCATTGTCGGTCGGATCATCCGAATTGGCCATCAGGTCGAGCATGCTGCCATCTTCATCATCAGAAAAAGGAGCATCCACGCTCAGGTGGCGACTTGTCGATGTAGCCTTCATGGCGTCCTCTATCTTGTCTTCCGGCAAGTCTACGCGGTCAGCCATTTCATCTACACTCGGTTTGCGTTCAAATTCCTGTTCGAACTTACTCATCTCTCTGTTAATCTTGTTAACGCTTCCCACCTGGTTGAGCGGAAGGCGCACAATTCTGCTCTGCTCGGCTATGGCCTGCAGAATGCTCTGGCGAATCCACCATACGGCGTAAGAGATGAACTTAAAGCCTCGGGTTTCATCAAACTTCTGTGCGGCTTTGATAAGCCCCACGTTTCCTTCGTTGATAAGATCAGGCAAACTGAGCCCCTGGTTCTGGTACTGTTTGGCAACAGACACCACGAAACGGAGATTGGCTTTTGTTAATCTCTCCAATGCCCTACGGTCACCTTTTCTTATACGCTGAGCGAGCTCCACCTCTTCATCTGTAGAGAGCAGCTCCTCACGAGCAATATCTTGAAGATATTTTTCTAACGATGCGCTTGCGCGATTCGTAATTGATTGAGTAATTTTTAATTGTCTCATGCTGGCATCAAATTTTAAGTAGTTGCAAAAATACACTTTTTTGTTTAAATACCAAAAAAAATAGTAGATATTTTTCAGAAATACCTACTATTTTATTGTTTTTTGTCTGTTTCTTGAGTTTTTTGGCAGTAAAAATGCCTTTTTCACTACTCAATCATGAGACGTTTCTCTTAAAACTCTTACCCTTAGTCTTTCTGCAGCGGAACTGCGAAGTAAGCCTTCTTGCCTGTTGGCCATACACCCTGGATGTAGAGCACTGGGTCCTTGCTGGTAGAAGCACTCTTTACAGCCTTCTGCAGGTCATCAATCGTATTGATGTTGTTGTCGTTGATGCGCTGGATGATGAAACCGCGTGAAATGCCACCATCCTTCAGGGCACCGCTGTTCACCTTCATCACCTCTACACCATACTTGATGTTGAGCTGGTTCTTCTGGCTCTCAGTAATAGGGCGGAAGCTGCCGCCGAGCACATCGAGGTCGGCACTCTTGATAACCGAAGTATTACCCTGGGCATTCTTCAGCGTAATGGTCTTGGTGCTTGCCTTCTTGTTGTGCAGGTAGGTGATGCTCATCTTGTCGCCAGGGCGCTTGCCGTTCAGGATTTCCTGCAGCTCAGCCATCTTGGTCACCTTCTTGCCGTCAACCTTGGTAATCACGTCACCTTCCTTCAGTCCTGCCTCAGCACCGTTGCCGTCTTCATCTACCTTGGCAATGTAAACACCCTCGTTGGTTCCCAGATCCACTTCCTTGCCGTTCTCCTTCTGGGCGTTGATATAGTTCAGCACATCGCTTCCCTGTATGCTCAGCATCACGCGCTGTACGCTGCCGTATTTCTTCAGGTCGTCTACCACCTTGTTCATGATAGAGGTAGGGATGGCGAAACCGTAGCCGGAGTAAGAACCGGTCTGAGAATAGAGCATGGCGTTGATGCCTACCAGTTCGCCCTGGGTGTTGACGAGTGCACCGCCCGAGTTACCTGCGTTGATGGCAGCATCGGTCTGGATGAAACTCTCTACACCGTTGGCACCGAGCGAACGTGCCTTGGCAGAGATAATGCCGGCTGTAACCGTATTGTTCAGTCCGAATGGGTTGCCCACGGCGATGACCCATTCACCCACCTTCACCTTGTCGCTGTCGGCGATAGGCAGGGTAGGCAGGTTCTTGGCGTCTACCTTGATGAGGGCGAGGTCGGTAGTCTTGTCGGTTCCGATGATGCGTGCCGAGTATTCGCGGTTGTCGTTCAGTGTTACGGTCAGCTCGTCAGCACCCTCTACCACGTGGTTGTTGGTAACGATGTAACCGTCTGAGCTGATGATGACGCCCGAACCTGTAGCCTCTCTCTTCGGAGTCTGCACCTGCTGCTTGCGTGTACCTCCGTTGCCCTGTCCCGGGTTGCCGAAGAAGCCGAACGGGTCGAAGAAACCTCCGAATGGGTCGTCCTGAACATCTACCGTCTTCACCTTCGAGTTCTGTACGTATTTAATATGTACTACAGCAGGCAGCGCCTTCTCGGCAGCATAGGTTAAGTCTACAGGCTGACCTGCTGGTGCAGCGGTAGCTGCAGGTGTAGCATTAACTTTCATGAAAGCACCGGCTGAAAATGCGAGCGAACCAACGCAGAGCACAGCCACAACATAATTACTTAATTTTTTCATGTCTCTTATTTTTTTATTGTTTACATTTCTTTTCCTTGGAACTGCAGCAGCTAATATCATGCCAAAGTCAGCTTGTCATGCATCGCTCTGTTTTCCGGTTGCAAATATAGGGTCATTTTTTGATATTCGGTTCATTCTCTGCATAAATTTATTCCGTTTTAACATTTCAAATTAACACTTTAACGGCTATTAAACAAGAAATGCCCTAAATTCACAAATATTTGAATGTCAGTATGAAAATTGTAGTTTTGTATATGAAACTATCTTTTGCGGATTGCTGAATATCTGTTAAAGGAAAGAGGTCTAAAAACACGGTTTAACCGACAAAAAGAGTGAAAAATAGGCTTGCGAATAACTAATGATGCATAAAAAAGTAAGGAATCGTGCGAAAGTATCAAAAGTTTTTTGTACTTTTGCATATCGAAAGCAGTGCTCCGGTCTGTCGCTGGCATCTTTTCAGGTGCGAGAGGAAAGTCCGGGCAGCATAGAGCATCCCACTTCCGAAACTAGAAGCTATTGGTGACAGTAGGTGTCGGTAGAAGAAAAAAACCGCTTTCACTTATCCCGTTTGTCCAGTCTGGGGTGGTGAGAGTAAGGGTGAGAAGGTGGTGTAAGAGACCACCAGCTGGCGGGTGATCGTCAGGCTGTGCCATCTGGGAGCTGTAAGCTCATGTATACCGCAGATTGAGGGCGGCTCGTCCGATTGCCTTCGGGCTGCTGTGGAGGGTAGAGTGCTTGAGCCCAAGGGTGACTTTGGGACTAGATAAATGACAGACATTCTTATTTCGGTAAGAAGACAGAACTCGGCTTATAGGGGCACTGCTTTTCTTTTCTTTTTCTGCATCGCAGCCGCTATATATATAATAAGGTATAAGATGCATTCATTTTAAACGATTTTAAAAACTAGCAAGATTATGAAACTCAGAGAACCGGAAAAGCAGATATTAGATGATTTCGAACATAAGGTAACGGGCAAGATAGCGAAATATGGCAATGAGTCCGATTTCCCGAAGTTGGAGAACTATGGCATTACCCGCATGGAGCTGGATGATTATCTTTTCGATAAGCAGGCGATACTCGACATGGGCGGTTCCAAGCGCAGCCAGCTCACCATTGGCGGTTTCATCACCGTCCTCCCCGTATTGGTGCTGTCCTCTTTCCCCGACAAGTCGCCTATCTATGAGAATGGCAAGATGCTCGCCACGGTCATCGCCGTCATCATCGGACTGCTGCTGGCGTGTTTTGTCAAGGCACTTCTCCAGATGATTATCGCCTATCGCGTGAACCATCATAAGGAGCCTAAGATGGAGACCTTCATCAAGGCAGTCCTCTTCTACGAGAAGCGGTCGTAACCATAAACTATAAAATATAAAATATAAACTATAAACTATAAGTAGTATGACATTACCAGACTTTATGGACTATAAGGACAAGTTCACCCAGCGTGCATTTGTCGAGAAGATTTCGCATGTTGCCAAACGTGCCGGTGCCAAGATGGTTTATACAGCGCTCATTCTCTATTATACGTTAGAGAGTGACAAGGTTTCGCTGAAGGACAAGGCTCTGATCGTAGGAGCATTGGGCTACCTCATCAGTCCGCTCGATGTCATTCCTGACGCCATTCCTATTGCCGGTTTGGGCGATGACCTAGCCGTATTGCTGTTTGTACTCAAGAAAGTTTGGGGCGAGGTTTCAGAAGATGTAAAAGCAAAGGCTCAGGACAAGTTGAAGAAGTGGTTTGATGAAGATGAGATTCCATCAGCCGATGACCTCTTCAAGGATTCAGCCACCGATACACCGGTTTGAAAATGATAATGACCCTTAATGACTTTGACCCTTCATGACCGGCTATCTTTTCCATACCTTATATATATATAAATAGGTGAAACATTTCTTTCCTGCAAAGATACGCTTTTTTCCGCTCATTTCCCATATCAAGACGTTAAAAATGTGTTATACATAATAAATTTATTATGGGATATTTGTACATATCAAAATTATTATGTACCTTTGCAATCGAGTTAAGGAACATGTTTAATCAATTAGATTTTTAAGCTATGCAAGAAGATTTAGAAAATGAAATCGAGAGAAAGAAGAAGGAAATCGAAAAGAGACTTGATTATCTCTTAGATGACCTTTCAAGACTGATGAAGAATAGAAAGTAAAGTTTCACTTCCCCTCCTTTGGGAGGAGATTATAAAATATATTATTGATATGGAAAATATTAAGATTTTATTGGAGGAATATCAGTCTCTTGCTGGTAATACCGATGCAAGGAGCGAAGAGCGAAAAAAAGAAATTATCGCTAAGTTGGAAAAGATGGATAAGGATGCTGTTGCTGAAGTGGCAAAGCCATTCGTGGAGGAGAATGTAACTCGCCTGGAGAGCGAAATGAAAGCTCTCCGAAGCCAGATAGATGCGGAGGATTACAAACTGCTTCCTATCTCTTATATTGCCAAGACCTATTTCAATAAGAGCGCATCATGGCTTTTGCAGCGTCTCAACGGATATCAGGTGCGTGGAAAGATTTATACGCTCAACCAGGAGCAGAAAGGCATTTTTAACCAGGCAGTCAAGGAAATAAGCAATCGCATCAGTGCATTGCAGTTAGCATAGCTAACATGTTCGATAACTCAACTCAGTCCCCGACACGATTCCGTGCCGGGGACATCAGCGACTCAACGCCTGCATGAGCAATATTAAAGCGGATTTACAAGCAACCGTTTTCTGATGGTCAGAAAGCTTAAACATAGTTAATACTACGATTAGTATCTCCGCTTTTGCAAAGTATATCGATATGAATGCATCATTGCTCAGGCAATATGCCGCTGGCATCAAGGTGCCACAGTCCAAGAGCTTGAAAAGAATAAGGCAAGGCATTGCCAAAATAAAAGGAGATTTAGACGCTGGTCTCTTGATAGATAAACCAGTTCTACAGTATGTTTGAACGATGTGCAACCAAAAGTTGGTTGTACTTCATAAAAATTAAATGAACTCTTGAGCCCCTAGTGCGAGATGCATCGGGGGCTTTTTCGTTCCGTCAGATTCCGGAAAATCATTCCTTTTCATTCCCCTCCCAAAACGACCGCTCTCCTCATATTGAGGTGGGCAGTCGTTTTGTTTGTATGCTCGGCATGAGCTTATTCTAATGGGTGCAAGTTCCTAACAAGCCCTAATAGCGGGAATTGTATAGCCAATAGCAAGGGTGTCCACTGCGAGGTGGAATCTGAAAGAAGCTGGCGGCAAACATCTGACCTAACGTACAGAAACTTCATATAAGGCATTTGACCATGGATGAGATTGCCAAACAAATCAAAGTCCTATAGCTATTCGGAATGGTTGGTGTAAATGAAGTGGGTATAAGATGGAAAGAATAAGCCCTTATCCGAGGAGGTCTCACAGACATGGCGATTAGTTGCCTTTACGAAAGTCATGGAGTAAAGCTTGCTGTGAGAAGTCAGCAGATGCCATAGTAGTGGAGTTCTCGATAACGCTCCATGAAGGGCAGAACCTATAAATTAAACGATAGTAATTGAAACGTACCTTATGAAGGAAAGAATGCAGAAAACATTGGCAGAAGTCAAGGGCTGCCCACAGAAAGATAGGACGGAATCCGAAGGATATGTGGGAGTGCAGATCTTCATGTGGATATGTGAAGACAACATCGTGGAAGTACCATTCGACAAGGAACACTTATTGGAGCGTTTCTTCGACACGGTGTGCCACAGTAAACTCATAGAAATCCTCAGCCGCACGATAAAGGACGGTAGGGTGATAAGCCTTATCCACAAATATCTCCGCAGTGGTGTGATGAACAAAGGCATGTTCGAGGCAAGTGAGGAAGGCACTCCCCAAGGAGGACCGTTGCCGTATGCGGAACCGCATGTACGGTGGTGTGAGAGGTCGGAAAACGAAAGTAGGAGAAAAACTACTTCGTTTTCCTCCTACTCGATTTTAATACAGATACTTGTTTTAACTCAATTCTGATAAAAAACTCCCAAAAAGTTTGGAGATTAAACCAAAACACCTTATCTTTGCACCAAAGATACATTTTTTTAAAAAGTATCAGTATTAAAATAGATATAAAACGGCAAGGAGTATGAAACAGGTAGAAGAAAGATATATCAGCTTGCTCACCGATTTCGGTTTCAAGCGCATTTTCGGAACGGCAATGAATAAGGATTTACTCATCTGCTTCCTCAACAGCTTGTTCAATGGAAGACAAGTTGTAAAGGATGTCTCGTTCCTGAATCCGGAGAAGGTGGGCGACCTCTACACCGACAGAAAAGCTATTTTCGATGTATATTGTGAAGGAGAAAACGGCGAGAAGTTTATCGTTGAAATGCAGAATGCGTATCAGACCTACTTCAAAGACCGTGCTCTGTTCTATTCCACCTTCCCGATTCGTGAGCAGGCACCCAAGGGTAACGAATGGGACTTCAAGCTCAATCATATTTACACGATAGCCCTGCTTAACTTCAGAATGAACGAAGAGGCCTTTGATAAGGAGGAAATTCGCCATCATGTACAGCTCTGTGATACTGCCACGCATCAGGTATTCTACGACAAGCTGGAGTTCATCTACGTGGAAATATCCAAGTTCAACAAATCGCTTGAGGAGTTGGAAACGCTCTACGACAAGTGGCTCTATGCCCTTAAGAACCTCTACAAGCTCACCCAGCGTCCTAAGGCTTTATACGACAAGGTCTTCGACCGACTTTTTGAAGAAGCCGAGATTGCTAGATTTACTCCGCAGGAGCAGCGTGAATATGAAGCCAGCAAGATGGCATATCGTGACATCAAGAATTCGATTGATACCGCCAAGCGAGAAGGAAAAGAAGAGGGACTTGCTGAAGGCATGGAGAAAGGCTTAGCCCAAGGAAAAGAAGAAGGACTTGCTGAAGGCATGGAGAAAGGCTTAGCCCAAGGAAAAGAAGAGGGGCTTGCTGAAGGCATGGAGAAAGGCTTAGTCCAAGGAAAAGAAGAGGGGCTTGCTGAAGGAATGGAGAAGGGTATGAACCAAAAGAGGCTGGAAATTGCAAAAAAAATGCTGGCAAAGGGCATGGATGAAAACACCATTATGGAAATAACAGGTCTGACCCAGGAGCAAATCCGTTCTATTATGTAAAGGCTAAAAGTATGGTATTTGCCGATTGCAGTTTTCCCGATAGGTATGGATAGTAACCTATACGCCCTGAAAAAGCAAGTAAGCCCCACACGCCCTAAAAGGGCGTGCTGCTTCAGGAGCTTTTAGGCCTTAAACCCGTTCTTGGAACCACTTGCGAAACTCAGTAAATAAGAGAAGAGAGAGATCCTCTCCTCTCTTTTATTTGTATGCTCGGCATGAGCTTATTCTAATGGGTGCAAGTCCCTAACAAGCCCTAATAGCGGGAATTGTATAGCCAATAGCAAGGGTGTCCACTGCGAGGTGGAATCAGAAAGAAGCTGGCGGCAAACATCTGACCTAACGTACAGAAACTTCATATAAGGCATTTGACCATGGATGAGATTGCCAAACAAATCAAAGTCCTATAGCTATTCGGAATGGTTGGTGTAAATGAAGTGGGTATAAGATGGAAAGAATAAGCCCTTATCCGAGGAGGTCTCACGGACGCATGGGTGAAGATGAATCATTCGATGTACCATGACGGAGTAAAGCTTGCCGTGAGAAGTCAGCAGAGGTCATAGTACCCAAGGCACGTGTGCTTATAGGGAAGGACTGAATCGTGCAGTGCAATAGTAATTGAATGTTACCTTGTGAGACTCCTCGTCAGATGTCCGAAAGGAACTCTCTATCCAAGACGATAGGACGGAATCCGACAATAGGATAGAAGTGACGCTACTCATAGGGATAACTGAAATCAACTTGCCACACATCGCAAGATGAGAAAGCACGAAACCGCCGTATGCGGAACCGCACGTACGGTGGTGTGGGAGGTCGGTAAATGTGAAAATAGGAGGCAAATGCCTTTTATGATTAGCATTTACCTCCTACCCGATTTTTTATCCCATGCAGCTCGTTACTCCGAGCGTAGTAGCGATAGCGGTCAGAATGCTGATGGCTATCTGAAGAATTGTTTTCCAAGTGTTCGCTTTCATTTTTTTGAATGTTGAATGTTGAGTGTTGAATGTTGAATTTTTTGTGGGCGGATAGGCTGGGCTAGGGGCTAGCACCCTAGCCAGTCTATCCTTGGGCTATTCAAGGCCGTTGCCAGTATCGTCCTTGCCGGTAGTGCCGCCGCCTGATTCAGAGCCTTGGCCTTCGCTACCGGTCTGACCGGTGTTTGAACCACCTGGGGTAGAACCGCCTGGCGTATTATCCGGAGTGGTTGGTGCGTTGAGGTCTACGTTGGTCTTACCCTCCTTAATCGCCTTGATAACGGCTGCCTGAGCACTGCGGCTGGCTACGAGGTTGAACTCGGCGTCATCGCGAAGGTTCTTGAACTCCTGACCAGGCTCCCACTGAACCTTCACGCCAGTGATGTTCTGTGCGGTGAACTTGTCAGCATCCTCGGCACCCTTTGAGGTGAGAAGGAGAGAGAAATCACCAAGATCGCCCAGACGGATTTTCTTGCCCTCAAGCAACATCTCACGCATGCAGTCTACGGCAATGTAGAGGATGGCGCTGATGTCGGCTCTCGAATAGACACTACCATGTGAAGTGATGTGCTTGGCAAACTTCTCGATGGTCATGATGTCGGTGTACTGCGAGATAGCAAAAGCGTTCTGCTTCTCAGTCTTCACGAGTTCCAGGTCTTTCTGGTCAGGATTCTTACCCTCCTTCTTCGCCTGGTTGATGCGTGATTTAGCCTGGTTGATTTCCAGAAGATTTGCGTTCACGCTACGCATTACGATGCTGTAATTAATCATAGTCGTTTGTAGTATGTTTAGAGTCCTTTGTTTTGCAACTCCCCAGAACGCCCCGTTCCTGCCGTTTTCGGGGTCTTCATTGATGACCGGCGCCTGCCATCATTTATGACCCGTCTAGGTCTTAATAGAAGACCCGAGCAAGGCACAAAAGGCTGTTCTTTCGATTGCCGGTGCAAAGATACAACATTTTCGGGCAGAATACAAGCTTTCACCCTGACTTTCTATGCGAGAAAAGCTATAAGTGGCTGTAATACAATAAGTTCTATTGGTTTTTTATCTGAACTTTATTGCAGAAACAATGAAAAAGCAAGAAAAGACTCGGAAGTAGCTGAAGAAATGAAAAGGGGTCATTTGGTGTCAATGTCATTTAGGGTCATTTGGAAAAGTAAATGTCACTTTCTTTGCTATAGTATATATAAATATTTATTTATATATACTATAGTGACTTTTTAACTCTCGGAAAACATAATGACCCTAAATGACTTTGACCTAATGACCCACTAAGTGTAATGCTTGAATGGATTGTTTGTTAGAGTGTGTGATAGTTCTAAATCACTTGTGTATGAGATGGTTATGAAAGTTTATATCAGTTGTGCTTTATTTATGTGTGTATAATGATAATCTACATTCTCTGGTGAGAAATACTGCATATTGCACCGCTCTAGTGCTCATTTCCTCCATCCCAATTCTTTGTATTTGTCAAAAATACCTACCTTTGGAGTATGGTTTCACGTCCGAGGAGGGGCATTTTTTACCCTTAGAAGAGGGGGTAAAACATCTTCCTAACCTCCATATTTTGCATTTTTCCGTTAAATAACGTGATAAAATTCTTGGGTTTGCTAACTTTTTATTATCTTTGCTAGCAATTAACAAAATATTGACGTAGCAATAGTCCGGAAAGCTAGAAACTACATAATAACAATACTAAGATGAAAATATATAACTCATTGACGTATAAGGCTTTAGGGGGGGGTAATTTTGCTCAGGCAAAGTTAACTCCAAGTCAGCATGTATTTATCCGTAGGCGAATATTATCTTCTTTTTATATGATAATAGTCGCTTTTTTTATGCTTTCTTTCACCGCCTGTTCTAGCGACGAAGAAACAGAAAAATCAGAGGTTTTTGATTACAAAACCACATTTTTAGCCCATAATTGGCAGATTTCAGCCCTTTATCAGCGCGTTGGAAGCCTCTTTATCGACGTAAAAGAGGCTCCTTTGTTCTGCCGTTTCACCTCAGACGCTATTTATTTCTCCGAAACGAAGGAAGTGAACCAATTCGATTCAAACGGTAAAATTACCCAAACAACCACCGAAAACGTTGCTTGCGGTAACTACACCTATTTAATAAAGGAGAACAAAATACAGATAGATAATCAGATATTCAACATTACGGACACAAACGGAACCCTCGTTCTGCAGAATGAGGACTGGAAACTTGTGCTCGTAGAAAATAAATAAATTATGGCTAAGAAACAAGATACAATCAGCATTGGTTTCGAAGAGAAAATATGGAAGGCTGCCGACATTCTGAGAGGCAATCTCAGCGCTTCGCAATACGAGGGCGTTGTGCTCGGACTCATCTTTCTGAAATACATCAGCGACCGCTTCGAACAGAAGTTCCTGGAGCTGCAGGGCGACGAATACGCCGACCCGGAAGATAAGGACGAATACACTGCCGAGAACATCTTCTTCGTGCCTGCTGAAGCCCGATGGAGCAAGATTAGTGCTGCTGCCCACACACCGGAAATAGGCGTGATAATAGATGAAGCACTTACCGCCATTGAGCGTGAAAACGAAAGACTGAAGGGCATTCTGCCTAAGAATTTCGCCCGTCCGGAGCTGGACAAGCGTCGTCTGGGCGATGTGGTAGATCTCTTTACGAACATAGAAATGCACGATGCTGGCGAGGAGAAAGACCTGCTGGGCAGAACCTACGAATACTGTCTGCAGCAGTTTGCATCCTTAGAGGGCAAGAATGGTGGCGAGTTCTATACGCCTTCCTGCATTGTCCGCACGCTGGTAGAGATACTGGAGCCTTACGAGGGCAGAGTCTATGACCCTTGCTGCGGAAGCGGTGGTATGTTTGTACAGAGCGCCAAGTTTATAGAGCGCCACAAGGGAAACCTGCGCAAAATCAGTATCTACGGTCAGGAGGCAAACCCTGATACGTGGAAGATGGCGCACATGAACCTTGCCATCCGTGGCTTGGATGCGAACCTGGGCAATGTCTTTGCCGACACATTCTATGATGACCAGCACCCAACGCTGAAGGCAGATTTCATTCTTGCCAATCCTCCTTTCAACCTCAGCGACTGGGGACAGAGTGCGCTTCAGGAAGATGTGCGCTGGCAGTATGGGTTGCCACCAGCTGGCAACGCCAACTTTGCGTGGATGCAGCACATGATTCACCATCTGGCTCCTAATGGCAAGATTGGTTTGGTGCTGGCGAATGGTGCGCTTTCGAGTCAGAGTGGCGGCGAGGGTCAGATTCGCCAAGCCATCATCGAAGCCGACCTGGTAGAGGGAATCGTGGCTTTGCCTTCGCAGCTGTTCTACAGTACGGGTATTCCTGTAAGTCTTTGGTTTATCAGCCGAAACAAGGCGCAGAAGGGCAAGACCGTGTTTATCGACGCCCGCAACTTAGGCTCAATGGTAACCCGCAAGCTTCGTGAGCTGATGCCTGATACGGATATTAAAAAAATCTCCGACACCTTCCATGCTTTCCAGCAGGGAACCTTGGAGGATGAAAAGGGCTTCTGTGCCGTATGCACCACCGAGCAGATTGCTGCTCAGGACTTCATTCTGACTCCTGGCAGATACGTAGGAATCGCCGAAGACGAAGGCGACGGAGTGCCTTTCGAGGAGAAAATGACGAATCTCACCGGGGAGCTGAAGCAGCTGTTTGAGGAAAGCAAGAAGCAGGAAGAAGAGATTAGATTGCAGTTGAAGAAAATTGGATGGGAGGTGTAAGTATGGAGTGGAAAGAAGTTAGATTGGGGGATGTGTGTAGTATTCAAAGGGGAGCTTCACCAAGACCAATTCAGAAATTCATTTCAAAAGAAGGAATGCCATGGGTGAAAATTGCTGATGCAACTGGAATATCATCTCGTTACATTAGCAGCACTTCAGAATACATTATAAAAGAAGGTGTATCCAAGAGTAGAATAGTTCATCCTGGAGATTTAATAGTCTCAAATAGTGCTACGCCCGGGTTACCCAAATTCATGGCAATAGAAGCTTGCGTGCATGATGGATGGTTGATAATACGTGATTTAGATGGTATAGATAAAGTTTTTTTGTATTATGTGTTTATAAACATTCGCAGAAGACTTTCTAATCAAGCTAATGGTAGTGTTTTTATGAATCTGAAAACGGATATAGTTAAAGATTTTGTTATTAAACTACCAACGTTAGAAGACCAGCTCCGCATTGCCTCCATCCTTTCTGCTCTCGACCGCAAGATAGAGTTGAACAACAAGATCAATGCTGATTTGGAGGAGATGGCGCAGGCTATTTTCAAGAATTGGTTCGTTGACTTTGAGCCTTTCAAGGATGGTAAGTTCGTGGATAGTGAATTGGGAATGATTCCGGAAGGATGGCGAGTAGGGACATTGGAAGATTTAATAACCATAAAATATGGTAAAGATCATAAGAAATTAGAAGATGGAACTTTTCCCGTCTACGGATCTGGTGGATTAATGCGATTTGTCAATTCTTGGCTCTATAATGGAGAATCCGTTTTAATACCTAGAAAAGGAACATTGGATAATATTATGTACGTCTGCGAGAAATTCTGGACGGTAGATACTATGTTCTTTAGTATTCCTAAGATGGACTATGTAATGAAATACGTTTATAATTATATTAAGCGTTTCGATTTTAGTAAAATGAATGAAGGAACTTCTGTTCCATCCAATACGGCTGCAAGATTGAATAAGATGCAGATTCTAATACCAACCCATGAGGTCCTAGAAATGTATGATGAGACATTATGTCCAATCTACAATAAAAGAAAAATGAATGATAAAGAATCTCGCACCCTCTCCCTTCTCCGCGACACCCTTCTCCCTCGCCTCATGTCAGGCGAGCTGGAAATCCCGGAATAAGAAGAGCAACGAAAAAATAACGAGAAAGAAAATTAAAAAATATAACATTATGGCAGACGACAAGAAATTCACCGAAGACGCATACGAGCAAACGCTCATTGCCCTGTTCCGGGACGAACTCGGCTATGCGTACGAATGTGGCTACGAGGTGGAGCGCGACTATAAGGAGCCTTTCTATCGTGCCGATTTGGTCGCCTCGATGCGACGACTTAATCCTGAACTGCCATCCGATGCAATGGATGAAGGAATCAAGCAGATTACCAACATCAGCACCGGAACTTTAGAACAGAACAACGAGCAGTTTACACTCTGGATGCAAAACGGTCTGGAGGTGGGATTCCTGCAGGATGGAGAAGAACGTACAGCCCTGATGAGGCTCATCGACTTCGACCACCCCGAAAGGAATCTCTTCAAGGTGGTGAACCAGTGGCGAGTAGAAGAGTATAAGAACAAGCGCTGCGATATGGTGGTGATGGTCAACGGATTGCCCCTCGTGGTGGTGGAGCTGAAAAGCGCCATTTCCGAAGATGCAACCGTAGAAGATGCCTACAAGCAGATCAAGAACTATCAGCAGAGCATTCCAAGCCTCTTCAGCTACAACGCCTTCAACGTAATCAGCGACATGAGCGAGACCCGTGCCGGAACCATCACCGCCAAGCTGGAACGCTATATGGAATGGAAGACCATAGACGGCTCATACGAGTCAACCCTCTTTGCCGACTATCGCACCTTCTTCCTCGGCATGTTCCAGCAGCAGCGACTGCTCGACATCCTGCAGAACTTCATCTGCTTCGACAAGAACCAGGGCAAATACGCCAAGATTCTTACCGCCTACCACCAGTACTACGCCGTGGGCAAAGCTCTGCAGCGCACCCGTACCGCAGTGGAAGGCAACGGAAAAATCGGCGTGTTCTGGCACACGCAGGGTTCGGGCAAGAGCCTCTCCATGGTGTTCTACGCCCACCAGCTGGTGCAGCGACTGCCCGAAGTAACCATCGTGGTAGTAACCGACCGCAAGGACCTCGACAACCAGCTCTTCGGTCAGTTCTGCCGCTGCCAGAACTTCCTTCGTCAGGAACCACAGAACGCCCAGAGCCGTGAAGACCTGGGTAATCTGCTGCGTAACCGAAAGAGTGGGGGAATCATCTTCACCACCATTCAGAAGTTTGAAGAAGGCGATTCGGCACTCTCCACCCGCCGCAACATCATCGTGATGACCGATGAGGCACACCGCTCTCAATACGGCGAGGAGCACTGGGACAACAAAAGTCTGATGATGAAGAAGGGATTCAGCCAGAAGATGAGAGAAGCCCTGCCAGGCGCCTCATTTATCGGCTTCACCGGAACGCCTATCAGCGACCGTGACAGAGACACGGAGGAGGTGTTTGGCAATTACATCGACGTTTACGACATGAGTCAGGCGGTAGACGATGGCGCCACCCGTCCGGTTTATTACGAGAGCCGTGTGGTGAACCTGAACCTCGATGAAGACACGATGAACCTGTTGAACGATGAGTTCGACAACCTGGCCGATGAGGGAGCCACCGAGGAGCAAATCAGGCAGGCAAAGCAGGAGCACAGCCGACTGGAAGTACTCCTGGGTGAAGACGCCACCATCGACACACTGGTAAGGGATATTGTGAAGCACTACGAGGAAAACCGTGCGCAGGAACTCACCGGCAAGGCAATGATTGTGGCACTGACCCGAAGCATCGCCATCAAAATCTACCGCAAGATGCTGGAACTTCGCCCCCAGTGGACGGAGAAGGTAAAGGTGGTGATGAGCGGTTCTAACCAGGACCCCGAAGACTGGCAGCCGATTATCGGCAACGAAGCCTACAAGAAGGAACTGGCAAGAAAATTCAAGGACAACGACGATGAGATGAAAATCGCCATCGTAAGAGATATGTGGCTTACGGGCTTCGATGTTCCGTCGCTCGCCACCATGTACGTATATAAGCCGATGAGCGGTCATAACCTGATGCAGGCAATAGCCCGTGTGAACCGGGTGTTCCCGGGCAAGGAAGGCGGACTGATAGTGGATTACGTAGGCATTGCGCAGGCGCTGAAGAGTGCCATGCAGCAGTACACCAACCGTGACCGCCGCCGCTTCGGAGACCCCGACATCGCCAAGACCGCCCTGGTGAAATGGAAGGAAGAGATGGAAATCTGCCGAGACCAGCTTCATGGTTTCGACTATTCCGGCTTCTTCGAACAGGACAACTCGAAGTGTGCCTTCGCCATTACGAGCGGAGCCAACTTCCTGAGCTCTCCAGCCATGGTTCAGCGCAAGAAGAATTTCATGGAGCACAGCAATCTGCTTCACAACGCTACCACGCTCTGCCGTTCGCTTCTGAATGAGCAGCAGAAGGCAGAGGTGTGCTATATGGATGCGCTGCGCGTGATGATGCTCAAACTCTCGCAGAAGGGCAAGATCAGCCGCCATGAAATCAACGAGCGCATCGGCGACCTGCTCCGTCAGAGTGTGAAGACCGATGGAGTCATCAATCTCTTCGGCGACCGCCAGATAGAGTTCTCGCTCTTCGACGACGCCTTCATCCAGGAGGTGAAGAACATGAAGGAGCGGAATCTGGCGGTGGAACTGCTCACCAAACTGATGAAAGAGAAAATCAAGCAGCAGCAGAAGACCAACGTGGTTCAGAGCGACCTCTTCTCCGACATGCTCAGCCAGAGTCTCTCCAACTATCTGAAGGGCTTGCTCACCAACGAGGAAGTGATAGAGGAGCTGTTGAAGATGGCTCAGCAGATGAAGCAGGCAGAAGCAGAGGGCAACGACCTGGGACTTTCGCCCGAGGAGAAGGCATTCTATGATGCGCTCTCCACGCCCGAAGGAGTGCGGCAGGCTTACTCCGACGAGGAGTTTGTGGCGCTGACCCGGGAACTGACAGAAGTCTTGCACCGCAACCGCACCATCGACTGGAACCGGAAGGAATCGGCGAGGGCGAAGATGCGAGTGATGGTGAAGCGACTGCTCAAGAAGTATAAGTATCCACCAGAGGGTGCAGAAAAGGCGCTGGAAACCGTGATGCGCCAATGCGACCACTGGGCGGATGATGAAGAAAACGTAGTATAAACCCTTTAAAATTTGAAGTAAGAAACAGAAAGTAAACAGAAAGAAAATAACATATTAGAATATTGACGCTGATTATCTGCACTTCTACGGTATTCAGAACCTGCAATTCAGAAATTCGGTAAGAAGACGGTGACAGCAAGGCGTCCACTCCTCTACGGCGTGGGCAGTACTTGTTTGTACCTTACCGAAGGTTCTTGCAGGTACCCGAATACCGGTACTTACAGGGAACCCCATGCCGCTTATTTAAACAACATAACAAACAAACCTAGAAAAGTAATATGCAGACAGAGGAACAAGATGAGCAACTGACATTGCTGGAAGATAAAGCCGCCCGATTCAAATTCAGCTTTCGCCTTTTGGGCAAAGAAGAAGTGGAAACAAACAAAGAGGAAGTAATAACAGCCTGGAAACTAATCTTGCGTAATTATGTGAGAGATATTTTCGATTTACTGAATTTGTTGAAAGAAAATATTGCATGGTCTTTGCTGGATGATAAGAAAGAGCGATTCTATCAGGTTAAGATAGAATTGGAACCTATGCTTACCAACTATAAAGACTATGAAGGAGAAGAAATGCGCAAAATGATCAATGACATCATCCTCATGCTTGATGAGGGATTTCATGGTTTCAGACAATCCTTCATCAGTGAAACCTATTACGAAGACCTGTTCTGGAAGGTACTGAAACGTTATCGTGAGGAAAATGAGGAGAGATTGGAGCTAATCTACATGCAGGACAGCCAGGATGAAGCGCTTATCTATCCTGATGCTACCCAGCTGAAGAATACCATTGTCGTAGAACGGGCTAATATTCTTTTCGCTTGCCGATTCGGACAGGTATTTCACAACAATGGCAGGAATATCAAACTGATTGTTGCTTATATTCTGGAACAGAAAGAACAGACCTACAACGATATTTACGATTTTCTCGATAAGTATCTTTCTTATCAGATTGCCAAGGAGCATAGCAGAATGAAGGTTGAAGCCGTATTCAAGAACATCGCATTCAAGGAGAATGTGGATGTAGACAAGCTGATGCTTAAACTTAAAGACTTAATCGAAGACAAAACGCTCAACGCCCAGAAACATTGGTTTATTGTTTATAAGGTTTTCTTCAACAAGAATTGGCTGAAGAAGTCAACTCAGCGTCTTTTCATTGACCAGATCAATTCTGCATTCAGTACCTTACTAAAATGTTCTACGGCCGATTTTCATGAGATAAATTCTTATTTCAAGCAAAATGACTATAATGAATGGACACTTGCTGATTGTGATGCGCCACAATGTTGTGACATTTACAGAGAGATTGCTGACAAGTTGGATGATGAATTTCAAGACGCCAAGTATGCTAAGCCGGGAACGGTGATAAATACAAAAAGAGTGGAAAAGTTCAGATAGTATCCCCCAATAGTATCCCCTAAAAATATAAACTATATCCCCCACATCCCCCAAACGGATTCGTGGAGGATTTTTTTTGCTTTTACGTTTGGAAATCATTATATCTTTGCAGCGTCGAAGAAACAAGACAACGCTGAAATGGTTTGGTGCTCTTGAAACCTCTTCGTACAATTATATAATATGTATACTCAGATTATGAGAGTGGTGCAGCAGGGCGAGACCTTCGCTGTGCAGAGTCAGAAGAGTGAGAACGGACAGATGATGAAATGCAACATTGTTCTCCAGGAGATGGGCGGCAAGTATGAGAACCAGTATGCTGCTGCAATGCTCGGCAACATTGCCCAGTGCAAGTTTGCTCCGGGAACATTGGTAGCGGTTACGCTCCGCTTTACGACTCGTGAGTATAATGGTCAGGTTTATCAAGACATCCTGGTTACGGACATCGTGAAACTTGGCTAGTAACTAATCTTGAATTGAAATAGGTGGCGTGAGAATTGTCCCGGGATAATTTGCGCAAACTGAAACTTACGACACTTCTTTCGTTCAACCTAATTTTTTAATTCAAGAAGATTATGAAAAAGACGGTTAATGTACAGAATAATCAGATGAACGGCTGCCAGCATGTGCAGCTCGGTGGTATGGCTTTCTATGATGAGAGCAAGTGTTTCATGTTTTCACCAGATGAAGAAGGGGTGAGAAACAAGGTGGAGGGATTCCGCTCGCAGGGCATTGCCCAGCAGTTGACGGATGGTACTTTCGACTTTGTGGCGAAACCAAGAATCCGTTCGCAGTCGGAGCTGATCAGAAAGCTGGCTCACGGACGTGTAAGTAAAACCAAGGACGGAGCTATTCAGCTTACCTTGAAGGTGTTTTGCAACGAGGGAATCAATATCGCCAATACTCTCGTGAAGGAGGCAGAAGAGGCTGCTGATGCAGTTGTGGATTATCAATTGAAACGATAAGGAAAAGATAGATGAGTTGTTATTTAATTAAGGTGGAGAATGGGCACAAGGTTGCCCGCTCCATTACCTCGGAAGAGGAGTATAAGCAGCTGCGTGGAAGCAATGAGCAGAAGGCGAATCTTCGTCTGGCACGTGCCGGAAACGATGCTGCGAAACGGAGACTGGTACAGTTTAATTATTCCGGCCATTATCCGCAAGGGGTAGTGAAGGGAATGAAACTGCCAAGCTGTGCATTCGGGTTTGATATGGATGAGCCGGAGGCTTTCGCCAAGGCCGCCAAGCTGCTGCTGAAGGAACCGGACAAGTACGGACTGCTGATGCTGGAACGCAGTGCACGACAAGGTGGACATGCGGTGTTTGAACGTGAAAAGGGCAAGACGGTTCTGGAGAATCAGGTGAGGATTGCTACGATGCTCAAGTGCGAAATGGATACTTCGGCTCACGACATCAATCGGGTTTACTTCACGACCACATCGGATGACGAAGATCTGCTCTTCCTTTCGCCACGGCTCTTCAAGGATGCTTACGATGAGGCTGCCGTGGCTGCTGAAGGGAAAGTGCTGGAAGAGCGTGAAAGATACGGACAGGAGGAACTGCCGGAAGGGGCGCACAAGGCAAACAAGCATTATGAGCCTTGGAAGGAAGAATTCAAGAAGGATTCTCAAGGGGTTTTTAAGGGGCAGGAATTTAAGAATTCGAGAATTTCTACTTCTGCTGCTTCTGCCTCTGCTGCGTCAACTTCTGCTGCAGCAACTTCTGCTACTTCAACTACTTCTGCTGCTCAGGACAATTATCTTGGGATTCCTTATGGGGAAATCATTAAGAAGTGGTGGCAGATGTATAATGATGGGCAGGAGCCGATGCGCTCCAACCGCAATACGCTGACCTTTGAGCTGGCTGTGAACCTGCGCCACATCTGTGGTTTTGACCGCAATCTGCTGGCTCAGATTATTCCCTGCTACGATGGGTTTCCCGAGCAGGAAAAGATGGCTTGCATCAACTCGGCATTAAACGAGAAAATCACACAAATGCCTAAGCGGCTGAAGGATGTGCTCTCTACCATCCGTCAGGAACGAATGAAACAGGGAAATGCGGGTGGTGGTTCGGCGACTGACAATGAGGCGCTGGTAAATGCGCTGGACGAGGCTAACGCCAAGGATGATCTGTTCTATTATAATGCGCTGCCTAAGTTGCCGCAAGGCATTCGGGATTCCATCAGCGCAGTGGGTCCGGCACTGGCACTGCCTGTAATCACAGCCATCTGTCCTGCCATCGGAATGCTCGCAACTGGCGTGAAGGTTTCCGTTCACGGCAAGATGAACTCGCTGAACCTCATCTCCTACATCGCTGGTGATTTCGCATCTGGCAAGGGAAGTATTGACCCCGTGATTGACGCATGGACTTCGGAAGTGAAGGAAATGGACAAAATGTATCTGCAGAAGGAGGATGAATGGCGAGCCAAGAAACGTGCAGCCAAGAACAAGAAGGAGCAGCCGGAAGAGCCGAAACTGCCTGTAAGATGCTTGACACTGAACAATACGGTGGCGAATCTGGCTGAACGACTGGCGAACACAGAAGGCAAGCACGCCTTCTCGTTTACTCCGGAAGCTGACACCGTAGCGCAGAAGTGGAAATCGGCGATGAGCGACTTTTCAGTCATGTTGAGACAGGCTTATGACGGAACAAGCTATGAGCGTGAAGCAAGAAGTGCGGATGCAGTGAATGTTCATATAGACAGACTGTTATGGAACGTAGTGATGTGTGGAACGCCTGATGCGCTCTATCGTGTGGTAAGCAATTATACGGATGGTTTCCAGAGCCGTATCATCGTGGCAAAAACGCCCGATAATACCTTCACTCCACTTTCTGACAACATGCATGTAATGAACGAACGTCAGCGCGACCGCATTATTCAGATAGCTCATCTGCTGCCGCTGATGTCGGGTGAGGTAGTGCTGCCGAAGCTGGAGGAAAAGGGTAGAAAATGGCTGGAACAGATAAGACTGGAAACAATGAAAAATGACGACAAGGTGAAAGCCCGCCAGCGTTTCCGTATCTGTCCAACCACCATGAGATTGATGACCTGCATCATGCTCTGCAAGGTTCTGGAAACGCTGATTCAGAAGCATGGTTTCAATGGAGCCGAGAAACAGCTGAAGGAGTCACCTGACTTGTGGAAGGGAATGCTCGTAAAGATGCAGACACCAACTATGCTGAATGTCTTTGATGTGCTGGCTGACTATCAGTTGGATAATGCGCTCTACTTCTTCCGTAGCCGTATTGAAGAGGCTTTCTCATCAAAGGATTATTGCTGTCAATCTGCTTGGGACCGTTGTCGTCGGGGTAAGAATGATTCCATCTTCGAATGTCTGGATGTAACCTTCACCTTCGAACAGGCAGAGCAGCAGAGTGTTGCTGTTAAAGGGGCAAGTGCCACTCATGAATCAGTGAAACAGATGCTGAAAAACTGGAAACGCCAGGGCTTAATCAGCGTATTGCCAGACAGACATTATCAGAAAGTTTCGCCTACCATATAATTTTGGAGGGTTATTAAGGGTCAAGGTCACTAAGTGTCATCAAGTTTTTCGGGTTCTTAAATCAGCCTTAATGGCCGGCCTTGATCCAATTATTCATTATCAATTATTAATTGTAAATTATCATGAACATCAATATATTCCGCCGTCGCTTCACTCCATGGAGTGTGGATGGCACAATGGTTATAGGTGGCAAGATTTTCTGCGACACCTTAGAACGTCCTAACCGTCATTTGCCAGCAGGACGTTATAAGATTTCTCTTATTCCTACCAAGCAAAAGAAGGTGTCGGAGACAAAGAAGAAAAATAAGTATGAAAGAGGAAAATATGAAATTGTTATCAAGCCTGTTATTCTGTTAAGATCCAATTACGTACCTCGTACTGTTAGGCGCAGAGCTCGCTTCGTGCCTGGCAACGGTCCGCTACGTCTGAGAAACAAGAGTATCATTCTGGGCAAGTCTCATTATACCGGAATCGTTACGCAATCAGAAGAATGCTATAATGCATTTTGCCAGTTGTTGGATGAGGAATTCAAGAGGATGAAGAAAAAGCATCTACCGTGCAGAATCAATCTGTTTATCAGGGATTTGGGTGTTGACGAAATCCCCTTCAATTATCTGCTTATTTTTCAATAATTAATATTCAATATCATGCGTAAGATAAAGGAAATCATCATTCATTGCAGTGCGACCAAGGAAGGTCGCAACTTCACCGTAGCGGATATTGACCGCTGGCACCGGGAGCGCGGACTGCGCTGCATAGGTTATCATTTCGTGATTTATCGTGACGGCAGCATTCATGTAGGCCGTGCGATAGAGGAGGTAGGTGCCCATTGCAAGGGCCATAATTCCATCAGTATAGGCATTTGCTACATCGGCGGCTTATCAAAGAAAGGCAAGCCGAAGGATACAAGAACCCGAGAACAGAAAGCGGCAATGCGCTCGCTCATCGAGCAGCTGAAGGAGGAATATCCATTAGCCACGATTCATGGTCATAATGAATTTGCCAACAAAGCCTGTCCCTGCTTTGATGTAAAGAAGGAGTGGGGGAAGGAGTAGACACAAAAAATAGCGGATCTGTCACAGACCCGCTATTTCCTAACATTTTAAATTTTAAAACAATGTTTATTGTAAATTTTCTAGCCTTATACAATGCCCTGAGCCATCATAGCCTTAGCTACCTTCAGGAAGCCGGCTACGTTTGCACCCTTTACGTAATTTACGTAACCGTCTGGCTCAGTACCATACTTCACGCAGTTAGCGTGAATATCGTTCATGATGTCGTGAAGCTTAGCATCAACCTCCTCACGAGACCACTTCAGACGCTCTGAGTTCTGGCTCATCTCAAGACCTGATACTGCAACACCACCTGCGTTGGCTGCCTTACCTGGAGAGTAGAGAATCTTAGCATCCTGGAATACCTTGATAGCCTCTGGAGTAGAAGGCATGTTGGCACCCTCGCTTACTGCGATTACGCCGTTGGCGATGAGAGCCTTGGCTGCCTCCTCGTTGATTTCGTTCTGAGTAGCTGATGGGAGAGCGATGTCTGCCTTCTCAAACCAAGGCTTAGCACCCGCAACATATTTTACACCATACTTCTCAGCATACTCCTTGATACGACCACGCTCTACGTTCTTGAGCTCCATGATGTAATCGAGCTTCTCGCGGTCGATTCCGTCTGGGTCGTAGATGTAACCGTCTGAATCTGAACATGTAACTGGCTTAGCACCCAACTGGAGCAACTTCTCCATAGTGTACTGGGCTACATTACCTGAACCTGAAACCAAAACAGTCTTGCCCTTGATGTCAATACCCTTGGTAGCGAGCATGTTGCAGAGGAAGTATACGTTACCGTAACCTGTTGCCTCAGGACGGATCAATGAACCGCCGAACTCTTGACCCTTACCGGTCAAGACGCCCTGGAACTGGTGTGTCAACTTCTTGTACATTCCGAAGAGGTAACCTACCTCGCGGCCACCTACACCGATGTCACCAGCTGGAACATCCTCGTCTGGACCCATGTGACGATAAAGCTCTGTCATGAAAGCCTGGCAGAAACGCATTACCTCGTTATTGCTCTTGCCACGTGGAGAGAAGTCGGAACCACCCTTAGCACCACCCATTGGGAGAGTAGTAAGAGAGTTCTTGAATGTCTGCTCGAAAGCCAAGAACTTCAAAATACCCAAGTTTACTGACTTGTGGTAACGAAGACCTCCCTTGTAAGGGCCAATCGCGTTGTTGTGCTGTACGCGGTAACCCATGTTAGTCTGTACGTTGCCCTTATCATCTACCCAAGATACGCGGAACTGGATGATGCGGTCTGGAATGCAGAGACGCTCGATGAGGTTTGCCTTCTCAAACTCTGGGTGCTTGTTGTACTCTTCCTCGATAGTACCGAGAACCTGACTAACTGCCTGAATGTACTCAGGCTCATTTGGGAATCTTCTTTGGAGATTCGCGATGACTTCTGATGCTTTCATAATCTTTAATCTTTTATTGTGTTTAAATTCTTATTTTTAATTTCTGATTGCAAAGATACATGTTTTTCTTGAAAACACCAACAAAAAGAAAGAAAAAATGCAGAAAAAGTATGAAAAAGTTATTTTTTAACATTCTTAGCCTCGATTTGTAGCGCTTTTGTGTACGAACACCTTATTATATAAGAGACGTTTTTCGGGGTTTAAGCCTTTATCTCCGTTTTAGGGAATCTTGCATTCTGACGACTTCTGTTTATCTATCCTGCGCCATAGGGCATAAATGAGCAGGATGATAGCGTAGAGACCGATTACCTGAGGCAGACTGATTCTTACGTTTTCGATGCTTGCTCCAGGCAGCATGCTGATCAGTTTTATGGCTGTATTCAAAAACTGGGTGATGCTGGTCAGGGCGCCTGATGTAAGGCTGATGAGTGGGGCGACAACCGGTGCTATGGGCGCCCATAACGTGAGTGGGGAGAACAGGATTAATGCTGCTCCAAGATATAGGATGAGGGTTGCTGCGGGAATGGCGATGTAATTGGTGAGAAGTGAATAGCACGATATTCTGCCGAACGTGTAGACGATGACCGGAAGGGTTCCTATCTGGGCTGCCAGTGAAACGCAAAGGAGTCCCCATGCCCAACGGATGAAACGGCTGCGGATGTGGAGGAGGGTGTAAAGGGGTGTGAAGAGCAGCAGAATGGAGGCTACTGCCAGGAACGAAAGCTGGAAACTCAACTCGAATAGATAGAGCGGACTGATGAAGAGCATAAATATATAAGCTGAGGCTAATGTGTTGAGCGGCAGACTGGTACGATGGAAAGCTAAACTTAAGCTGTAGGCTGAAAGCATGATGGCTGCACGGACTGCACTTGCCGGCAATCCTATGAGAAAAACGTAGGTCCAGATGGAGATGAGGGACAGGATGATGGTGTAAACTGAGTACTTTCTGCCGCCTAGCAGAAAGATGAAAAGCTGGAAGATAATGCCTATATGAAGTCCGCTTACTGCCAAGATGTGACTGGCTCCGGAAATGGAGTAACTGTTTCGGGTGTTCGAGTCGAGTGCGCTCTTGTCGCCCAGCGCCATGGCTGCGATGACTGCATAGTCTTGCTGTTTTACGTGAAGGGAAACCAGTTTGCTTTCAATATTGCTTTTATAGCGTTCGGTATTGATTTTTGCCCGTGTGAGGTAAGGCAGTTCCTGCCAGTTTTTCAGTTGTGTAGAGGTTTGGGAATCAGCTATTTGCTTACAGGTAAGAAAAGCCCCAAGGCTCAGGATGCATAAATGAATCATCACGCATTGGGAGAAGATGAGAAACTGGTGGCTCCTGCTGAAGTAAGCTTTT
Source organism: Segatella sp. (assembly GCF_977051555.1). Classification (NCBI taxonomy): domain Bacteria; kingdom Pseudomonadati; phylum Bacteroidota; class Bacteroidia; order Bacteroidales; family Prevotellaceae; genus Segatella; species Segatella sp. Next base: position 28,444 of record NZ_CDRSSE010000007.1, on the reverse strand, counting down.
TGGCTTAAGAACTCAGTAAGGAAAAAGATGATGCTGCCAAGGGCGCATGAAATGATGGAGATGATGAGCCAGAAGCGCATATTGAAATCATCATAGCCCCATTTGGCTATGATGATTCCGATCGTCAGTGTGAGGCTGATGGTCATGAGCGGGGTGAGGGGTAGCTCTTTCATCGTTCCTCTTTCCTTTTTTAAAAAGATGATTGTTTACCTATTTCTTGAATCCGAAGATGCGCTTGATGAATTTCTTCACAGCGTTTTCTTTCTTCTGTGGATTTACGATAGGGGTGTGCTTGCGTGCCGCCGGCTTGTCGCCCTTTTTCTGGGCTACGCCTCTGCCACGGCCGTTGCTGCCTGGGCGAACATTGTTCTCGGTGCCTGGGCGCTGCTGGTTGCTGTTATTGCGGCGCTTCTGGCTGTTGCTGTTCTTTGGCTGCTCGCCTGGCTGGGCTGGCTTTCTGTTCTGCTGCTTTGCGTTCTGCTGCCTGTTACCCTGCTGTGGCTGCTGCTTTGCGTTCTGCTGCCTGTTGCCCTGCTGAGGCTGCTGCTTTGCGTTCTGCTGCTTGTTACCTTGCTGAGGCTGCTGCTCGTTGCTGCGTGGTGCTTTTTCCTGACGCTCGTTTGGCTTGTTTGGCTTGCGCTTGTGAGAAGTCTGGTCGCGGTCTTTCTGTCGGCGGTTCTTGGCGCTGTTCTTTCCGCTCTCGCCGTTTCCGCTGTTTCCGCGTCTGTTGTTTCTTCCGTTTGCGCCTTTCTTCTTCGGCTTGTTAAGCTTGATGTATTCAGGACCTTCGCCGCATCCTTCAGGGAGAGGCATCTTGTCTACCACCTTCTCCAGGAACTTCTCTATCTGCTGGAACCAGTACTGGTCTTCTTCGCTCACGAAGGTGATGGCTCTACCATCGCGGTTGGCACGGGCTGTACGGCCGATGCGGTGAACGTAATCTTCTGTATCGTGAGGAACATCGTAATTGATGACCATCTCAATATCATCAATGTCGATTCCGCGCGCCACAATGTCGGTAGCTACGAGAACATCATACTGTCCGCTCTTGAACTTGAACATTACATCATCGCGCTCAGCCTGTTCCAGGTCGCTGTGCATGGCTCCACAGTTTACTCCAATCTGCTGGAGGGAAGCTGCGAGTTGCTTCACCTTGAATTTGCTGCCGCTGAAGACGATGACACGCTTCAGGTCGCCTGCCTTGAAGATGTCCTTGAGGATGGTCATCTTCTGGGTTTCGTAGCATACGTATGCTTCCTGCTTGATTTTCTCGGCTGGCTTGCTGACGGCAAGTTTGATTTCTACCGGATTCTTGAGCAGGGTCTTAGCCAGTTCTTCTATCTTCTCAGGCATGGTTGCCGAGAACATGATGGTCTGGCAGGTCTTTGGCAGTTTTGACGCGATGGTCTTGATGTCGTCAGAGAAACCCATGTCGAGCATGCGGTCGGCTTCGTCGAGGATGAAGAAGCTTACCTTGCTGAGGTCTACATTGCCCAGAGAGATATGGGAGATGAGGCGGCCCGGGGTGGCGATGACTACATCGGCGCCCATGCGGAGGCTGCGCAACTCCTGATCGTAACGGTTGCCGTCGTTGCCGCCGTATACGGCTACGCTGCTCACGCCCTGCAGGTAATAGCCGAAGCCTTGCATCGCCTGGTCTATCTGCTGTGCGAGCTCGCGGGTTGGTGACATGATGACGCAGTTGATGGCGTCTTTAGGATAACCGCCGTCATCGAGCTTGCTCAATACTGGGAGCAGATAGGCTGCGGTTTTGCCGGTTCCGGTTTGGGCTACACCCAAGACATCGTGACCTTCTAATATCTCTGGAATGCACTTTTCCTGTACTGGAGTGCATGTGTCGAAGCGCATGTCATATAATGCGTCGAGCACGTTGTCGTTTAAATCTAATTCGTCGAAATACATTCTTCTATAGTTTACAGTTTACGGTTTATAGTTTATAGGGGGGGCACAGCTGCTATAAACTATAAACTCTTAATTATTAATTGATAATTACCTCGGTGCCTTGCGGTAGCAGAAGTAGGCTACGATGGCGAAGAGGAAGTTAGGAAGCCACGCTGCCAGAACAGGCGGGAAGTTGGCCTGGATGGCGAAGGTGGCAGAAACCGTTTGCAGCATGATGTAGCCGAAACTCAGCGCAAGTCCTACGCCCAATGCTGCTCCCATGCCGCCCTTGCGCTTGCGGGCTGAGAGGGAGACACCGATGATGGTGAGGATGAATGAGGCGAAGGAAGAGGCGATGCGCTTGTGGTATTCTACCTCGTACTGCACTACGTTGCCCGAACCGCGGTTGATCTGCTTGGAGATGTAATCGCGGAGCTCAGGACTGGTGAAGGTTTCCTGCTGACCCTTGGAATAGACCAGGTCGGTAGGTTCCATCATGATGGTGGTGTCCTTCTGGGCTCCGCTCGTAATATGCTCCTTCATGCCCTGGAGCTTGCGGATTTTCCAGTTGCTCAGTTGCCAGTGATACTTGCTGTCGGAAATGGTGTCGTACTGGATTTCCATCGCTGTAAGGTGGCTTACGAGTTTCTTGTCCTGGAACTTGTCGAGACAGAATCCGTAGCCGCGTTTCATGCTGTTGTCGTAATGCTGCATATAGGCAATCACTCCCTTGTCTACCTGCAGCTGTACATTCTCGGCACTGGTATTCTTCTTCTTGTTCTTGTACATCGTCTCGAAGTTCTGCCTGATGACGGTTCCGTGGGGAATGACGTAGGCTGAGAGTCCGAAGGAGAGGGCTGAGAGCAGCACGCAGGTAATCATGTATGGGCGAAGGAGACGCTTGAAGGATACTCCCGACGCCAGGATGGCGATGATTTCGGAATTGCTTGCCAGCTTGGTGGTGAAGAGAATGACCGCCACGAACACGAACAGCGCACTGAAGAGGTTGGCAAAATAGGGCACGAAGTTGGCGTAGTAATCGAAGATGATTGCGCGCGCCGGTGCATGGTGCTCTGTGAATTTTGACAGGTTCTCGTTGAAGTCGAAGACGATGGCGATGGAGATGATCAGGGCGATGGAGAAGAAATAGTAGCCCAGAAACTTCTTGATAATGTACCAGTCGAGCTTCTTGATGTACCTGAACGGGTTGAGAAACCGGAATATGCGCAGGAACCGGAGCTTGTGAGCCAGCCAGCGTACAGCCCTGATGAGCCACCCGAACTTGCGGGAAGCCCATCGGCCGGTGCGGTAGAGCCGGCGGTGTTTTCTTATTTTCTTAAAATCTTTCATGATGCTTGCTTACTTAAATTCTTCGGCCAAGCTGGTCGATGATGGAATTCTTCCATGCCACGAAATCGCCCTGCTCGATATGATGGCGGGCATCGGTCACGAGGCGCAGATAGAAAGAGAGGTTGTGGATGCTGGCTATCTGCATCGCCAGCAGCTCCTGTGCCTTGAAGAGGTGGTGGAGGTAGGCCTTCGTGGTTACGAGGTCGATGTCGCAGCCGTCTGGATCTACCGGACTGAAATCTTTCTCCCACTTTTTGTTGCGCATGTTCATCGTGCCCTGATAGGTGAAGAGCATGGCGTTGCGGCCGTTGCGGGTCGGCATTACACAGTCGAACATGTCTACGCCGCGCTCGATGGCTTCGAGGATGTTCTGCGGAGTTCCTACGCCCATCAGATATCTCGGCTTGTCTTTCGGCAGGATTTCGTTCACTACTTCTATCATCTCATACATCACCTCGGTAGGCTCTCCTACGGCAAGTCCGCCGATGGCATTTCCGTCGGCTCCCTTGTCGGCAATGTATTTGGCTGCTTCGCGGCGCAGGTCCGGGAAAGTGCAGCCCTGAACGATAGGGAAGAGACTCTGCTGATAGCCGTAGAGGGGCTCGGTTTCGTTGAACCGCTTGATGCAGCGGTCTAGCCAGCGCTGGGTGAGCATGAGGCTGTTCTTGGCGTACTGGTAATCGCTCTGTCCCGGTGGACATTCATCGAAGGCCATCATGATGTCGGCTCCGATGATGCGCTCGGTGTCCATTACATTCTCCGGTGTGAAGAAGTGCTTGCTGCCGTCGATGTGGGAGCGGAACTCGCAGCCTTCTTCCTTGAGCTTGCGGATGCCGGTGAGCGAGAAGACCTGGAAGCCGCCGCTGTCGGTGAGGATAGGACGGTCCCAGCCGTTGAACTTGTGCAAGCCGCCTGCTGCCCTAATGACGTCAAGACCTGGGCGCAGGTAGAGGTGATAGGTATTTCCGAGGATAATCTGTGCCATGACCTGCTTCTTGAGTTCCTCGAAGTGGACGCCTTTCACGCTTCCTACGGTTCCTACGGGCATGAAGATTGGGGTCTTGATCTGTCCGTGGTCGGTGGTGATGATGCCTGTACGCGCATCGCTTGCTTTATCTGTTACTTGTAATTCAAATTTCATTTCTATTCTTTTTTATCATTTTCCTCAATGCTGAAGTCTGTCGGGTTTTTCACCTTCTCGTCGGTCAGCGCGAACTGCCAGACGTCAGCCACATTCTCTACATAGTGGAAGTCTACGCCCTTGAGATATTTCTCCGGTATTTCCTCTACGTTCTTCTGGTTCTCCCTGCACATCACGATGTGCTTGATTCCTGCCCGCTTGGCTGCCAGAATCTTCTCCTTGATTCCGCCTACCGGGAGCACTTTGCCGCGGAGGGTTATCTCGCCGGTCATGGCTGTGTTGGCACGCACCTTGCGCTGGGTGATGGCTGAGGCGATGCTGGTGGCGATGGTGATTCCGGCAGAAGGACCGTCTTTCGGGGTGGCTCCCTCAGGCACGTGGATGTGGATGTTCCACTGCTCGAAGATGCGGTAGTCTACCTGGAGCAGGTCGATGTGCGACTTGACGTATTCCAGTGCGATAATGGCTGATTCCTTCATCACGTCGCCCAGATTTCCGGTCAGGGTGAGCTTGCCAGCCTTGCCCTTGCTGAGCGAGGTTTCGATGTAGAGGATTTCGCCGCCCACTGAGGTCCAGGCTAGTCCGGTTACCACTCCTGCATAGTCGTTGCCCTGGTAAATGTCGCGGTTGAACGGCGGATTGCCCAGCAGGTCTTTTACTTCGGCAGGGGTGATGGTGTAGTTCTTCAGCTCCTGGTTGCAGGCAAGTTTGTAAGCCATCTTGCGCAGACTCTTGTCTATCTGCTTCTTCAGCTGTCTTACGCCGCTCTCACGGGTGTAATGCTCGATGATGAATTCGAGGGCATTCTTGTTGAAGCTTACCTTCGGCGAAACCTTGTCGAGTCCGGTGCTTTCCAGCTCTTCCGGTACGAGATGGCGCTTGGCAATCTCTGTCTTCTCTTCGGTGATGTAGCCACCTACCTCTATCAGCTCCATACGGTCGAGGAGCGGACGCGGAATGACGCTCAGGTCATTGGCTGTGGCGATGAAGAGCACCTTGGAGAGGTCGTAATCCATATCGAGATAGTTGTCGTGGAAGGCATTGTTCTGTTCCGGGTCCAGCACTTCGAGCAGGGCTGATGCAGGGTCGCCGTTGAAATTGCTCTGCGCCACCTTGTCAATCTCGTCGAGGATGAATACCGGATTGCTGCTGCCTGCCTTCAGCATGTTCTTGATGATGCGGCCCGGCATGGCTCCCACATAGGTGCGGCGGTGACCGCGGATTTCGGCTTCATCGTGCAGACCGCCCAGCGACATGCGTACATACTTGCGCTTCATGGCTGCTGCGATGCTCTTGCCCAGACTGGTCTTTCCTACGCCCGGAGGACCGTAGAGGCAGAGGATAGGACTCTTGCCGCCGCCGTTCAGTGCTCTTACGGCGAGGAATTCCAGGATGCGCTCCTTCACATTCTCCATGCCGTAGTGGTCGTGGTTCAGAATGCGCTTGGCACGCGTCAGACTGAGGTCGTCCTGAGTGTAGGAGTTCCAAGGCAAATCTACCATGGTCTGCAGGAATCCTATCTGTATCGAATAGTCAGGACTCTGCGGGTTCAGGGTGTCGAGCTTGGCAATTTCTTTCTTGAAAATCTTGGCAGTCTCTTCGCTCCAGTTCTTCTGTTTCGCCTTCTCCAGAATCTCCTTTTTCTCCGGACTGGCGTTGCCTTCTCCCAGTTCTTCCCTGATGTTCTTAATCTGCTGCTTGAGGAAGTATTCCTTCTGCTGTTCATCAAGGTCGTAGTGGGTTTTGTTCTCAATCTCAGTCTGGATGCGTAGCAGATGGCGCACCTTGTTCAGAGATCTGATGGCAATCATGATGCGCTCGCTGAGATTTTCCTCTTTCAGCATCTTGATTTTATCCTCGATGGAGAAAGGGAGGAGGGAGCACATGAAGTTGCACTGCATGTGAATGCTCGAGAGTTCGTTGATGGCCTGGATGGCCTCATCAGTATAGTTGGCGCTTGATTTGATATAGTCTGTCGCTTCGTAATGGAAGTTCTCGTAGAGCATTCTGAAGAGTTCATCGTTGTTCTCGTCAGGCCATTTCTCCGGAAGACTTTTTACATCAATTACCGTGTAAGGCTCTTTTTGAACGAGATGTTTCATCTGACATCTGCCCAGACCCTGGATGATGATGCTCATCTGCTCTGTGCCAGGCATCTTAATCACCTTGATGAGTTTGGCGAAGACACCTACAGGGTAGAGGTCTTCTTCGTAGGGCGATTCTGTATCTTTATTCTTCTGACAGAATACGCAGAATATGGTGTCTGGTTTCTTTTCCAGCATCCGGACGAGATTCAGACTTTCCTTTCTGCCCACAACGATAGGGGTCATGTTGGTAGGGAAAACTACAATATCTCGCATGCAGAGGGTAGGGTACAAGCCTTCTTCCTGGTCTTCGATCAGGGTTTTCGGGTCGCCCTCGTAGTCTGCAATCATTTGTATTCGGGTACTTGTTCTTCTATTATCCATTTTGTTATGATTTCTATTTTCCGTGCAAAGGTACTCATTTTTTATGAAATATCGTGGAAGATGATAGATTATTTAATAATAAAAGTGTTTTTTCTCTATATTAGTACCCGTTTTTATAGATGTGGGTAGCTGCTTTTTGCAGGTAGAAGCGTCAATTTCTGCTGTTTGCGATAAAATAAATCGGCGGCGCATTCGTTTTCTTCTGTAAAGAGACAGAAGAATTTATGGGTAATTTTCGATTTAAACAGTTTGAGATAGAGCAAGACCGTTGTGCCATGAAAGTGGGAACTGACGGCGTTTTGCTGGGTGCATGGGCGCAAGGTGGCAGGCGGATTCTGGACATTGGTTCCGGAACGGGACTGATTTCGCTCATGATGGCGCAGCGTTTTCCTGAAGCTGAGGTCGTAGGGATTGATATGGATGCTGATGCCTGCGGACAGGCGAGGGAGAATGTGATGGCAAGTCCGTTTCGCGGTAGGGTGGAAATAGAATGCTGCAGACTGCAGGATTTCGGGGGAGCCGGTGTTTCGAAAACTGCTGAGGCTTTGGAAACTGCTGAAGGTTTGAAGGCTGCCGGTGTTTTTGATGCGATAGTGAGTAATCCTCCGTTCTTTGTTGATAGCTTGAAAAATCCGGACAGTAAGAGGACGATGGCGAGACATACGGACAGTCTTCCGTTTCGCGATTTGTTTGCGGGTGTAAAACGGTTACTTTCTGATGACGGTATTTTCTCTGCAATTGTTCCCGTAGAAGTAGTGGAACAGTTTGTTGCAGAGTCTTGTATATTAGGTTTTTATCTTATACGGAAGTGTGGTGTAAAGACGGTAGAACGCAAGCAGCCAAAGCGCTTTATGCTGAGTTTTGCAAAGCATCGCATTTCGCCTTATGAAGAGCATGTTGAAATGATGATGGATTCGCAGGGAAACCGCTCGGAATGGTATAGGAAAATAACGGAAGAATTCTATCTTTTCTAGGAGTGTTGAATGTTGAGTGTTGAATGTTGAATGAACACTCCCTCTAAATTCAACACTCAACATTCAACACTCAACACTCCCTCTAAATTCAACACTCAACATTCCCTTAAAGGTTCAGCTTCTTCTGTACCAGTTTGCTGATAGCTTCTACTCTTTTGCTCTGGCGCTGGATGTCTTTATGAATATCATCGCGCACGGCATTGATGTCGTTGAAGAAATCGGCAAAGGCAGACTGAATCATGTTCGGCTTGCGGTCGTTCTTGTTGGCAAATGGGTTCACCAGCATCTTGATTCCCTTTTCTTCCAGGTGAACATCAATCTCTGCACCCGTCATCACAGGGTCGCCATCATAATGGATTAAGCCTGGCTGACTGCGGGTAATATGGAGCTTCTTGCAGCGGAACGACTTGATCTTCGAGTTCTTGTCCAACGTCTTGTTGAACATGTCGAAACTTACCTGAGGCGCCTCGATTACATCGAATGGTTCCATGATGACGACATCCATCAAACCATCGCTCATGGATGCTTGAGGGGCAATATAGGCATTGTTGCCATACTGAGATGCGTTGGCACAGGAAATGAGGAACGCCTTATACTGTTTGGTGCCCGTCTCGTCCTCCAGAGTGTAAGTCTCAGGCTTATACTTCAATCCCTCGCGCAGGATATTTTCGGCATAAGTGATAGGACCGCGCTTGCCGCTCTCGGCAAACTTCATGCTGACGAAAGCGTCAAAGCCCATGCCGCAGGTGCAGAAGAACGGGTGGTCGTTGATGACACCATAATCCAGATCTCTAATCTGGCATTGGTTGATGACCTCTATGCATTTCTTCAGGTTCATCGGGAGCAGCAGATGTCTCGCCAGTCCGTTGCCCGAACCGCAAGGCAGAATGCCGAGGGCAGTATCGGAGTGAACCAGTGAGCGGGCCACCTCGTTGACGGTTCCGTCACCACCAACCGCCACAACTACATCTACATGGTTGTTCTTCGCTTCGGTAGCAATTTCCGAAGCGTGCCCAGCTCTTTCAGTCATTCTTATCTCGTACTCAAAAAGCTCTTTGTCCAAAACAGAATCTATCAGACTGGGAACTGCTGCCTTGCTGGCTGTTCCTGAAATCGGATTCATGATGAAAAGTATCTTTTTCTTCATTATATAGTCAAGAGTTTGTAAAATTTAGGCTGCAAAAGTAATAAAAATACCCAAAATAACAAGAAATATCGATTAAAAAAACTATAAAAGTAAACTTTCTTATAAAAAAAGCCGTTTATTGAGTTCTTTTTTGTATCTTTGCACCCTGAAACTTAGAAAAGTATAAAAAAGAAATAAAGTACACCTATTAATAATGGGACAATTACAAGAAAGATACAAGAATTATCGTGAACCTCAGAAGTATATGGCTGCCGGTGTGTATCCATATTTCCGCGAGATCACAAGTAAGCAGATGACAGAGGTAACCGACATCGATGGTCATAAAATCCTGATGTTCGGTTCTAATGCTTATCAGGGTTTGACTAACGACCAGCGTGTTATTGATGCAGCAAAGGCTGCGCTCGACAAGTATGGTTCTGGTTGTGCAGGAAGCCGTTTCCTCAATGGTACGCTCGATTTGCACGTGCAGCTCGAAAAGGAGCTTGCTGAGTTTATTGGCAAGGATGAAACTTTGTGTTTCTCTACAGGATTCTCTGTAAACCAGGGTGTCTTGGCTTGCGTAGTAGGTCGTAACGACTATATTATCTGCGATGACCGCGACCATGCAAGTATCGTAGATGGCCGCCGCCTCTCATTCGCTACCCAGCTCCACTACAAGCACAACGATATGGAAGATTTGGAGCGCGTGCTCTCTAAGCTCCCTGAGGAGGCTATCAAGCTCATCGTTGTTGACGGTGTGTTCTCTATGGAGGGCGACCTGGCTAACTTGCCTGAAATCGTTAAGCTCAAGCATAAGTACAACTGCTCTATCATGGTAGACGAGGCTCATGGTCTTGGCGTATTCGGCAAGCAGGGTCGTGGTGTATGCGACCACTTCGGTCTGACCGACGAGGTAGACCTCATCATGGGTACATTCTCTAAGAGTCTGGCTTCTATCGGTGGTTTCATCGCATCAGACAAGGATACGATCAACTTCCTCCGTCACAACTGCCGTACTTACATCTTCAGCGCCTCTAACACTCCAGCTGCCACAGCAGCAGCTCTCGAGGCTCTCCACATCATTCAGAATGAGCCAGAGCGTTTCGAGAATCTCTGGGATGTAACCAACTATGCCTTGAAGCGTTTCCGCGAGGAAGGTTTCGAGATTGGCGAGACAGAGAGTCCTATCATTCCTCTCTACGTACGCGATGCTGAGAAGACATTCGTTGTTACCAAGATGGCTTACGATGCAGGTGTGTTCATCAACCCTGTTATTCCTCCAGCTTGTGCTCCTCAGGATACATTGGTACGTTTCGCACTCATGGCTACTCATACAAGAAAGCAGGTTGAGCAGGCTGTCCAGATCTTGAAGAAGATTTTCGTAGAAGAGGGAATCATCAAGTAAAATCAGATTTGCCGGTCTTCTCGGTTTGACAGATTCGGGCAGTCGGTTTCTGATTTAAAAGTTTAGCAAGTATGGTTACGGTTCTTTGCCGCTACTATATATAATAAGGTATAAGGGCAATTCCGGATAGGGGTTGCCCTTATTTTGTGCCCGGTTTTCAAGGATTTTGCATCTAAATGCATATTTTTTTGAAAAAAGTTAGGGAAAAATTTGGTGGAATCGAAAAAATGTAGTACCTTTGCACTCGCAATTCAGAAATGATGCTTAAAGCAATGCTTAAGAGGTATCGTAGAGATGAGTAAGCGGGGTGTAGCGCAGCCCGGTAGCGCTCCTGTTTTGGGAACAGGTGGTCGCAGGTTCGAATCCTGTCGCCCCGACTCTATTTTTCTCTCACTCAAACCTTTAGCAAAGCATAAGCGGGGTGTAGCGCAGCCCGGTAGCGCTCCTGTTTTGGGAACAGGTGGTCGCAGGTTCGAATCCTGTCGCCCCGACACAAGAAAGCTAAGAAGAGTCAAATCTTCTTAGCTTTTTTGCTATATAAAACTCCCGCTCTGGATGGGCTGGAGGGGGATAACGGAACAGAGTAATTATTATATACGTTTTAATTTTATAGAATCATGATTATAACGATAGCGCGCCAGTGTGGATGTGGCGCTATTCGCGTGGGCAAGCTGCTCGCCGAAAAGTATGGTATTCCTTTTTATACCCGTAAAAATATGATGGAAATGGCTGAACAGAGAGGAGTGCTCGACGAGATGGAGGCTTTCTTCGATGAGCGGCCGGTAGATGAACTGCTCTTCTCGATGTCGTCGCTTGGCGAAACGCGGAGGGCGCTGACAGAAAAACCGCTCCGTACACTTGCCGATATGATAGGCGATGAAGATTGTATCATCATCGGCCGTTGCGGAAACTATATCTTCCGCGAGCGCAAGGACTTGATTTCTGTTTTCCTGAGCGGCAATCTGGAGGCTCGCATCAAGGAAATTCAGGAGGAGAAGGGCTTTTCGTATGAGGAAGCTGAGGAGTTTGTGGAGCACACCGAGGATTGCAGAGTGGCTTATCATAAGTATTATACAGGCCTTACCTGGGGAAATGCCGATGATTATGACATCTGCCTGGATACTGTGCGCCTGGGCGTAGAAGAGACGGCAAGCCTCATTGAGCAGTATGTTAGCTTGATTTAGATTCAAAGGTTCAAAGTTTCAAGGTTTAAAGTAATTCAACATGAAGTTTTTAATTCAATTTTTGATAATCATAGCGTTCTCCTTTGCTGGGGAATTGCTCCATTTTTTGCTGCCATTGCCTATTCCGGCAAGCATCTATGGCATCATCCTGCTCTTCCTTGCGCTGGAAACAAAACTGATCAAAGTGAAGCATATCCGCGAAACCAGCAGTTTCCTCATTGCCATCATGCCCGTGATGTTTATTCCGGCTGCCGTAGGACTGATTGATTCTTATCAGGATATCGGTAATGCATGGTTCCAGTATATCGTAGTTACGGTGGTCAGCACCTTCGTCGTGATGGGTGCTTCGGGCTGGATTACGCAGTTGGTAATCAGAAAAGGAAAGGAGGCGAAGAAATGAACCAGTTGTTCCAGGATTCAGTTTTCTTCGGCGTTCTCATCAGTCTGGCTGCCTACGGCATAGGCATGCTGCTGAAGCTGAAGACGGGATGGTCGCTGATGAACCCGCTGCTCATCTCCATCATCCTCGTTATCATCACGCTCCTGCTGACGGGCGTAGATTACAAGACCTATTCGGCGGGCGCCAACAGCATCAGCTATCTGCTCACACCAGCCACCATCTGTCTGGCAGTGCCGCTTTATCAGCAGGTTGAGCTTCTGAAGAAGAATTATCGGGCTGTACTGATCGGCATCGTTTCGGGCGTGCTGGCGAGTCTCTGCTCCGTGCTCATTCTCGCCCTCATCTTCCATTTCGACCATGCGTCCTACGTTACCTTCCTGCCTAAGAGCATCACTACCGCCATCGGTATCGGCGTTTCTGAGGAGTTGGGCGGTCATGTTTCGGTTTCGGTGGTTGTCATCATCGTAACGGGTGTGCTGGGCAACATCTTTGCCGAGAAGTTCCTGAAGCTTCTCTCCATCAAGGAGCCTATTGCCAAAGGTATTGCCATCGGCTGTTCTGCCCATGCGCTGGGTACGGCAAAGGCGATGGAAATGGGTACCATAGAGGGAGCCATGAGCAGCTTGAGCATAGTGGTTTGCGGTGTGATGACGGTTGTTGGCTCATCCATCTTTGCTCTGTTTATGTAGAGGCAGATACAATAATATTTCCCTTTTTCCGTTTTTATAGATATGAAACGGAAAAAGGGATTTTTGTATATAATGGGTGTAGGGATGGCGATGAGCGCCCTGCTTGCCAGTTGTGCCGACGATGAGAGTTTTTCAACGTCGAGGGGAGATGTGCTCTCGTTTTCAGTAGATACGCTGAAGATGGACACCACCTTCTCGAATGTGCCTACGCCTACCCGAAGCTTCTGGGTTTACAACCGTACGGGCAAGGCTCTGCGCTGCCAGTCGGTGCGTCTGGAAAATGGTAACCAGAAGGGCTATAGGGTGAATGTTGACGGATCTTATCTGGGCAGCGAAGCGGGATTCCAGACGCAGAATGTGGAGATCAGAAAGGGTGACAGCATACGCGTGTTCGTAGAATTGACTTCGGCGATGCAGAACAGCGAAAAGCCGCAGCTGGTGAGCGACAACCTGGTGTTTGCGCTGGAAAGTGGCGTGGAACAGAAGGTGAATCTGAGGGCGTTTTCATGGGATGCGATGAAACTCAATTCGCTCGAGGTGAAGGAAGACAAGTTTCTGGAGAGCACGCTGCCGGTAGTGGTTTATGGGGGAATCAGGGTTGATGAGGCGGCTACGCTGACCATTGCTCCGGGCACCCAACTCTATTTCCACGAGAATGCGGGTTTGCAGGTGTTCGGGTCGCTGAAGATTGAGGGCGAAAAGGACAGGGAAGTGGTGATGCGGGGCGACCGACTGGACCATATGTTCGATTATCTGCCTTACGACCGCACACCGGGACAATGGCAGGGCATCAGACTGATGTCTTCGGCTCACGATTGCAAGATTTCATTTGCTGATATTCATAGTGCCTACGATGCTGTGATGATAGAAGCGGGCGATGCTACGAAGCAGAAACTGCTAGTTGAGAATGCTACGATTCATAACAGTCAGGGCTACGGTGTGAGGATTGATTCTGCCAAGGTGCAGATTTATAACTCGCAGATAACCAACTGTCTGAAGCATCCGCTCTATGTTGAGGGTGGAGATGTTGAGGTAAACGGCTGCACCATAGCCCAGTTCTATCCGTTTGACGGGCGCCGCGAGTCTGCCATCGGTTTTGCCTCTCCGCTGCCTCGTTTCGAGGTGAGAAATTCGCTCGTAACGGGCTATCATGATGATGAGGTGGTCTGGGAGGCTCCGAAAGAGGAGGATGCCTTCAATTTCCTCTTCGACCATTGTGTGTTGCGCACGGAGAAGCTGGAGACGGACGACAGTCTGAAGTTCACCCATGTGGTTTATGAGGACATCAAGGATACGACGGTGTTTGCCGAGAAGCATTTCCGCCTTTTCGACACCGACAATCTGAAGTATGATTTCCATCTGCGCAAGGAGTCGGCAGCAATAGGAAAGGCTGATGCCGAAACCCTGCCTGCAACCGACCGTGATGGTTTGCCGAGAAAGAAAGAGCAGCCTGCCGCAGGATGCTTTGAATATAGGGAGGAATAATGAGTATAAGGAGGAATAAGAAGAAAGCCCTACAGGAAAGTCTGCATGATGCAAACTTCCTGTAGGGCTTTTTCTTATATCCTGAGCCCTTTTTAAAGTGGGCTCTGTAATCTTATTCCTTCATGTTCGAATCTACGAAGCAGAAGGGGAGAAGGTCTTTGATGCTGTCGAAGCAGTAGGTTCCGTTCTCGCCATAGAGCAGGATGCGTACGGGGCGCTGGTAGCGGTCTTCCATCTCCAGTATCACCTGGCGGCAGGCTCCGCATGGCGAGATAGGCGACTTGAGGAAGCCGTTGCCGTTTCTCGCTGCTATGGCGAGTGCCAGGATAGGCTGGTCGGGATAGTTGCTCTGGGCACCGAAGATGGCGCTGCGCTCGGCACAGAGTCCCGACGGGAAGGCGGCGTTCTCCTGGTTGGCTCCAATCACTATTCTTCCGTCGCCCAGCAGCAGGGCTGCTCCCACATAGAAGTGGCTGTAGTTAGCATACGCATTGCTGGTGGCAGCCTTCGCCCTGTTTACGAGCTTCTGCTCCTGCTGGCTCAACTCTGAGAGCTGAGCCACCATGTATCTGATGTTTAGGTTTTGCTCTTTCATAGATATAATTTTTTTATGATTTCTTTATTTCGTGTAGAAGTCGATGATGTCCTGCAGCGCCTTCTTGCATACCGGGCAGAATTCTGGCGTTTCGTTGATGCGCATACGGCAGTCCTGCACACCGCGGTAAACGCCCTTCAAGCTGTATCCGGCACCTTCGAAGACACCCACCTTGCTCACCGCCTCCTTCTCTTTCTTTGAGAGCGGAGTAGGAATCTTGGTCTTCTTGTCTATCATGTTCTCCCATTTTCCGTGGAAATCGGCAAGGGTAGTGATGTTCTTCTCCCAAGGCTCTACATCGTGAGGATACATCGGTATCTGCTCCTGCTCGTAGGCGTATTCATCGGCAAGTCCGGCAAAGGAATGGCCAAACTCATGCACTACTACCGGCTTGAACCATTTCTGGTGGCAGGTGGTGAGATTGTATGAATTGAGGATGCCGCCACCGCCATACTTATCCGAATTTACCAGCACGATGATGTGCTCGTAAGGGGTACCTGCCAGCCAGTTGTGCAGGTCTTTGAGATGCAGGGTGGTAAGGTAGCGGTCGCTGTAGAAGGTGTCGAAATGAGAGCTGAGGGCGGTCTCGTGCCAGATGCCCTGGGCTGGGATGCTAGGTCCGCTCTGCTTGGATGGCGACTTTACGGCTACGATGTTGAATCGGTCTCTCATGCTCTTGAAGGGTTCGTGGGCGAAGATGGCCTCTGTAGCCTCCTGCGCATCTTTCAGGAAGACAGGCATCTCTGCATCGGTATAGCCTTCTGCCACGTATGCGATGTGGATGCATCGGGTGGTGTCGGCAGCCTGCTGCAGGGTGACGTATGGTGTAGGCTTGTTGCCTTTCTGATGAATCAGAATGTCTTTCGGCGCTACCTGGTGGGTGAGCGTGGTGGTTATCTCGCGGCGGTTGTTGCGCAGGTCGAGGGTGATGTCTACGGTATCTTTCGGCATGGGAACGAGGAATACGTTCTCGAAACTCTGCGTGTTCTTCTCTGCCTCTGGATAGGAGAGCCATTCCTGGAAGAGGGTGGAGAAGGAGTTGCGGTAGATGATTTTGCCCGAGCGGTGGTCGCGTACGGTTATCTGTCCGTTGCCCTCTACCGGGAGTTCAGCCAGTCGCTGCCGTTTGCCGTACCAGCGTGGCATTACGTTGAGTTCGTCTACGGCTATCATCTGCTGCTTCTGGTTGCCGGCAAAGGTATAGTCTACCCGCAGCGTCTTGTCTGTGAAATAGTCGTCAAAGTTTTGCGCCTTTATGGTGCCGGGCGCCATCAGCATCGCCATGGTGGCGAGGGATAATATTATTCTCTTCATTGTATTTTCATTTAAAATTCACATTCACATTCACATTTCTCACCGAATCACCAAGTGACCGAATCACTAATCACTTATCTCACCCTCAGCCGTGTTCCTACGCTTACCGGGATGTTAGGGTCGAGATGGTTCATCTTGTAGAGTTTCTCCAGTCGGATGCCATACTTCTGCGAGATGGTGTACATGCTTTCGCCCGGCTGTATCACGTGAGGGCGTTTCTTATACTGCTTAGGTGCCTTGGAGCGTTTCTTCTTCAGATAGATGATGTCGCCCTTGTGCAGCACGGTATGCTTGTCGCGCTCGTTGTAGCGTGCCAGTTTGCGCCAGCTGATGCCCACCTCCTTGCCTATGCTCTTGAAGGTGTCGCCTTCGCGGGCATAGAGATAGTAATTCTTGTTGAAGATGTGGATAGGGTGCAGCAATCCTTCGGCGTTTACAGGCTGGTCGGTACCGCTGTGGGTTGCCATGAAGCGGTCGTAGCGCTTGGCCTTGTCATACTCGTTGAGCTTGTAGAGCTCGATAATCTGTATCAGCTTGCTGGCATACTGCGGGTTGGTAGCATAGCCACAGGCTTTCAGTCCGCGAGCCCATCCCTTGTAGTCGTGCTGCGAGAGTTCGAAGAGGCGTGCGTAGCGTGGCTGGCGCGCCAGAAACTTGCTGTGGTCTTCGTAGCTGTCTCTTGCGTCCTGGTATACGCGGAAGCATTCGCCCCGGGCATCATCGTCGTGGTACTGGGTGGGTCCCGTCCAGTTGTGACATTTTATGCCGAAGTGGTTGTTGCCCTGGCGTACGAGGTCGCTCCTTCCTGCCGCACTCTCAAACAGTCCCTGTGCTAGGGTGATGCTGGCTGGAATGCGGTAACGGAGCATCTGCTCGATGGCAAGATCCTTATACTGGTTGATATATGTCTGATAGGCCTGGTTCCACTTCAGCTGTGCGCCCATCGGGAGACAGCAGAGCAGAGCGAGCCCTAAAATGTTTGCTTTTAGATGATTCATTCTGCAAAAATATAAAAAAAAACGGATAAATCGCGGTTTATTACAAAATTTTTAATATCTTTGCACAAAATATGACATACAAATGCAGGGGCAATCTGTCTCTTCTGAGAGAAACTGACTTGTTTTGTAGAAATAAAGATTTTAATAATGAGAACTCGTACAAAAGTAATTATAGCTATCGGCTCTAACAGAAATCAGGAGGAGAATGTGTTGAAGGCACATGAACATCTGAGATGGATGTTCAAGAACTGCCTCTTCGGTCCGCGCATGTGGACTGAGCCTATCGGACTGGAGAATTCAGACAAGTTTCTGAATCAGGTGATGTTGGGGGAGACCATCTGCTCCAAGAAGTCTGTGCTTGCTGCGCTGCGGAGTGTGGAGCAGAGATGCGGACGCAGAATCCGTGGTCCTTATCGTAAGGTAGATGTTCCGCTGGATCTCGACCTTCTGCTCTATGGCGATGAGAAATTGCACGAGAGCGAGTGGGAGCGTGATTATATTCAGAGTTCTATCAGCTACCTCGAAGAAACGGATGCTAAGAGGGATAGGAGATATTTAAGATAAGAAAATCCGTGTAATCCGTGTCTGAAAAAAGAAAACGGGAAACCCGAATCTGGTATGTAGATTTACAATACCGGATTCGGGTTTTCTGTTGTAAGATTGAGTTCTATTACTCTTCCTTCTTTCAGCGACTTCTGCACGTTGATGATGCGCTGGTTGCTGCTGCCCCTGAAGAAGAGGTCTTCATCGTGCAATGCCTGTACGAAGGGGCCGTCTACCAATACATCGATTTGGCGGAGGAGTTCCAGCTGCTCGGGATTCTTCACGAGGTTTTCGAAGAGATAGCCCGTAAAGCACCAGATGTTCTTGCTGCTCTGCTCCCTGATGGCGCGCGCCAGCTCGGCAAAGCCCTTTGCCTGAAACATAGGGTCGCCGCCCGAGAAGGTGACGTTGGCGAAGGGGTCGCTCATGATTTCCTTCATCAGCTCGTCGGTAGAGGTCATCGTGCCGTGGCTGATGTCCCATGACTGCGGATTATGGCAGCCCGGACAATGGTTGGGGCATCCCGCACAATAAATGGATGTGCGGAAGCCCGGACCGTCTACCATCGTATCATGTACGATGCTTAAAACGCTGATCATTTTTACTTTTCTCCTCCGATATGGGTTACTCGGTCGTGGAGCTCGGCAAGCTTGCCGCTGTTCCAACGGTCGGTGGTACCTACCAGATAACCGGTGATGCGCTGCAGCTTGTCGATGTGGTGGCTGCCGCACTTAGGACAAACCTCGAGGTTGGCATCAGCATTCTCGTAGCCGCAGTCGAGACAGCGGTTGCGGTTGTGGTTTACTGAGCCGTAACCCATGTTGTACTTATCCATCATGTCTACCACGCTCTCGATAACAGAAGGGTTGTGGGTAGCATCGCCGTCAATCTCTACATAGAAGATGTGGCCGCCGCGGGTCAGGTCGTGGTATGGAGCCTCGATCTGAGCCTTCTTCAGGGCTGTACACTTATAGTATACAGGCACGTGGTTGGAGTTGGTATAATAGTCGCGGTCTGTAACGCCAGGGATGACGCCAAACTGCTTTCTGTCTTTCTTTGTAAACTTACCGCTCAATCCCTCGGCTGGAGTAGCCAGGATAGAGTAGTTGTGATGATACTGCTCGCTGAACTCGTTGGCACGGTCGCGCATGTAGGTGATGATCTTCAGTCCCAGCTCCTGTGCCTTCTCGCTCTCGCCGTGGTGCTTGCCGATGAGGGCAACCAGGCACTCTGCCAGTCCGATGAAGCCGATACCCAGGGTTCCGTGGTTGATAACGCTCTCGATGGTCTCTTCCGGCTTCAGATTTTCTGCGCCTACCCAGAGATACTTCATGAGCAGAGGGAACTGCTTAGCCATTGCCGTCTTCTGGAACTGGAAGCGCTCGTCGAGCTGCTTGGCTGTGATGTCGAGGATATTGTCGAGCTTGGCAAAGAACATGTCGATGCGCTGCTTTTCGTCTTCGATGCCCATGCACTCGATGGCGAGCTTCACGATGTTGATGGTAGAGAAGCTCAGGTTACCGCGGGCGATGCTGGTCTTCTCGCCCCAGCGGTCTTCGAACACGCGGGTACGGCAGCCCATGGTTGCAATCTCCCACTTGTAGCGCTCCGGATCATCAGCACGCCACTTCTCGTTCTGGTTGAAGGTAGCGTCGAGGTTCAGGAAGTTAGGGAAGAAACGGCGGGCTGTTACCTTGCAGGCCAGCTTGTAGAGGTCGTAGTTTCTGTCCTCAGGCAGATAGTTTACGCCTCTCTTCTTCTTCCAGATCTGGATAGGGAAGATGGCTGTTTCGCCATTGCCTACGCCCTGATAGGTGCTCTGCAGGATTTCGCGCATGATGCAGCGGCCCTCGGCACTTGTATCGGTACCGTAGTTGATGCTTGAGAATACTACCTGGTTACCGCCGCGGCTGTGGATGGTGTTCATGTTGTGGATGAATGCCTCCATGGCCTGATGCACGCGGTTCACGGTCTTGTTGATGGCGTGCTGCTCCAGGCGCTCGCGGCCCTGCAGTCCGTCGAGTGGCTTCTCTATGTAGTCCTCGATTGGCGCATCATAGAGGTCGCTCAGGTCTTCGCCTGTCAGCTTCTCCAGGTTCTTCACCTCTTCCTGATACGACATGCGTACGTATGGAGCCAGATAGAAGTCGAAGGCTGGGATAGCCTGACCGCCGTGCATCTCGTTCTGGCAGGTCTCGAGAGAGATACAAGCCAGCACGGCTGCGGTCTCGATGCGCTTGGCAGGACGGCTTGAACCGTGACCGGCTGTGAAACCGTGGTTCAGAATCACGTCGAGCGGATGCTGCACGCAGGTGAGACTCTTGGTTGGGTAATAGTCCTTATCGTGAATATGTATATAGTTGTGCATGACGGCGTCGCGTACATCCTCTGAGAGGAGGTAGTCGTCGACGAATGGTTTAGTGGTTTCTGAAGCGAACTTCATCATCATGCCGGCTGGTGTGTCGGCATTCATGTTGGCGTTTTCACGGGTGATGTCGTTGTTCTTGGCATTGACGATGCTCATGAATACGTCGCGTGTCTTCGCCTTGCGGGCGATGTTACGCTGGTTACGGTATGCGATATACTTCTGGGCAACATCCTTGCGGGCACTCTTCATGAGTTCCATCTCGATGGCGTCCTGAATGGCCTCAACGCTCATCTGGCTCTTGCCGCGATAAGAGATGTGGTCGGTTATCTGCTCGATAAGGGTTGTATCTTCACCCTTGTCGGTATGCAACATGGCCTTGCGAATGGCTGCCATGATTTTCTGTTCGTTGAATCCAACGATGCGTCCGTCACGCTTTACTACTGTCTGGATCATTTTAGTATTACTTTTACGATTAATATTTAAATTACTTAGTATTAAGTCATTATGACTTGAAGAGGTATCTTAGTATCTCTTTTCGACATTGCAAAGGTATAAAATATTTCTGAAAGTAATTACTTTTGGACAACTTTTTTATAGTTAAAAAATATTAAGTCGCTGATAATCAGGTAAAAACGAAAAAGTTTTGGAAAACTTTGACAAATTTCTGTTTTCCGAAACGTTTAAGTTGTTATCTATCAGCGTGTTGCGCATTTTGTGCGCTTGTGTGCGTTTCCAACTTGTTGTCTGTGTGCCGTGGCAGGGGGTGGAAAAGAAAATCGCCGCAGCGCCCGTGTATAGGGCATTGCGGCGATTTATGGGTGATTATTTTGCATTCTGCTTATAGTCGAGCGCTGCTCCGATGGCGGTGCAGAATTCCGAGTATTTCGGTATCCTGAACCTCACTCCGTAGAGTTTCTCCATGGCTGGGAATACCTCGCGGCATTGCGGCAGCAGGGTGAGGTTGCCGATGAGCACGAAATCCTTGATGCCCGATTCGAGCGATGAGAGGATGGTAGCTGAACCTATCGACTGCAGCACCATCCAGATGAGTCCCATGGCGATGTCTTCGCGCGAGGCGTTTGCCTTGGCGTTGCTGAAGAGCGATGCGGTGGCGCTCATCGGGAGTCCGGGCAGAGGTTTGGCGCTGATGTCGCCTATCAGCAGGTTTATCTTGCTCACGTCGCCGTCTTTGGCGAGGTTGATAATCTGCTTGATGTCATCGGTCTTGAGCATGATGCGGCTCAGTCCTGCCAGGGTTCCGCCGCCTATGCCTATGCCTCCGATGTGTCTTATTCCGCTGTCATCGCATTTTACGAGCGATGTTCCGGTTCCCATGCTCACCACGATCATGCGGTCGAGCTTGCTCTCGTATCGGGCGCCCAGTCCGTCGGCCACGAACTCCTCGCTCTTCGAGGTAGGCAGTCCGTAGATGGGCTCGTCGATATAGGCTGAACCTACGCCTGTTAGCATCACCTGTTCTACATCGCTCAGCGCAATCTTGTTGTCGTGCAGATACTTGCCGAAGGCTCCGTAGAGTGAGGTGATAGGGTCGGTGGCTTTGATGCGGATGGGGCTAACCACCACGCCGCTTTCATCGATACCCACAATCTTGGTCGTAGAGATGCCTACGTCGATTCCTATAACAATCTTTTTCATTCCTTATATATATAATAATGTGTATTTTCGCAGATGATGCCCCTTTAGAGCACGCCCATCTTGCAGAAGGTGATGAGCACAGCGTAGCCCACAATCATGCTCAGCACGCCCACCGTGAGACCTGCCTTCACCATGTCGGTCTGCTGGATGAGGCCGGTAGAGTAGGCGATGGCGTTAGGAGGGGTTGAGATAGGCAGCGACATGGCGCAGCTGGCTGATACCGCTACTCCGATGAGGATGGTAGAGGTGCCGCCGATGGTGTTGAGCTTATCGCCCATGCCGGCGCATACCACCGTAAGGATAGGGATGAGCAGGGCGGCGGTGGCGGTGTTGGAGATGAAGTTACTCAGGATGAAGCATACCAGTCCGGATACAATCATGATGACCAGCGGATTGAATTCTGCAAACGGAATGCTCTTTACGGCTGCCTCGGCAAGACCGGTGCCGTTCATCGCCAGACCCAGGGCGAATCCGCCTGCCACCATCCAGATAACAGCCCAGTCAATCTCCTTCAGATCCTTAGCTGTAATCACTCCCGTAAGGGCGAATATGGCGATAGGGAGCATCGCCACGGTGTTGGCGTTGATGCCCAGCTGCTTGCCGAATACCCAGAGCAGGATGGTTACGAGGAAGGTGACGGCCACTACCGTGGTGCGCCAGTTGTGCTGCATGTTGCCCTCGATATTGAGCTCGATGGTCTTGGCAGAGAACGGGAACATCTTGCGGATGATGACCCATGCCATGAGGAGCATGATGAACACCATAGGTGCCATGATGAGCATCCAGTCGCCGAAGCTGATGCCCAGGTTCAGTCCTGCTGGGTCGTTCAGTACCTTGAAGGCGAAGGCGTTAGGCGGTGTTCCGATAGGAGTTCCCATACCGCCCAGGTTGGCTCCGATAGGGATAGCCATGGTGAGCGCCACGCGGCCCTTGCCCGAAGGCGGCAACGATTTGAATACCGGTGTGAGGAAGGTGAGCATCATGGCGGCGGTGGCTGTATTAGAAATGAACATCGAGAAGATGCCGGTGATGAGCATGAAGCCCAGCAGCACGTTCTCAGAACGCTTGCCGAATGGCGCAATCAGGGCCTTCGCCATCATCACGTCGAGTCCGCTCTTGGTAGCGGCAATGGCGAGTACGAAACCGCCCAGGAAGAGGATGATGGTAGGGTCGGCGAAGCACGCCATCACACCCTGATAGTCGAGCAGCTTGCCCATCTCAGCCTCCGAGCCTTGCATAATCTTAAAGGCGGAGTCGCTGACGAAGAACAGCAGCACGAAGATGATCACTACGCTGGTAGCCCATGCCGGTATGGCCTCGGTGAGCCAGAGCATCACGGCCATGACGAAGATGGCGATGACGCGCTGCTGCACAATGGTGAGCCCGTCGATGCCGAAGCTATCTATGGGCAGGTTCCAGACGATAACGGTAAGCAGAGCCGTTATGAGAAACAGCAATGCTTTCTTGCGATTAAAATCGCCATTCAATACTTTCTTTACAGTTTCTTGCATTATCTTTCTGTCTTAAGGGTTATTTTCTTGCAAAAATAAGTGTTTTTTTTGTATTTTGCAAGTTTTTTTGCAGAAATAGTGAAAAAAATGCCGAAAAATATTGTTGTTTCAAGAAAAAATGCTATATTTGCAGTGGTTTTACCGATAACAGCTATCGGTGATGCCTAAAAACACGAAGACCCCGGAAGGGTGATTCGGGGAACCTGATATGTCTAATCAATTAAAAGGAGATAAAGAAATGAACAAGTCTATAGTATTTATCATCATCCTGCTCGTGATAGTTCTCTCTATCATTGTATCGCAGTACTTCCACAAGCGCCACCATGAATATAAGATGGCAGACATCGAGAAGGCTATCCGCAAGGCTTATCCTAAGGGTATAGGCTCGATAAGCAAGGAAGAACTGGTAACAGCTGTGAAGAAATACTTCCACTGTTCGGCGAAGGAGGCTCATTATATAATAGGTGTAGCCCGCCGCAAGAAGCTGGTTGATATCGCTGCAGAATATGTTACCATCATGTTTTGAAATAAGATAAGAACATTATATACGTTTTAGCCGTGAGGCTAGGCTGTTGATTTGGTTTGAAAAAAAGTATTATTTATTTGAGGCACAAAGGATTGTTAGCGACATGCTGATTTCGAAGGGGTTATGTGTGGGTTAGCATGTTGTGTTCGGGACGTCTGGCAAATTGCCTTCTATCTAAATTGCCAGACAAAGTTTACCCTCCCTAGGACTTTTTAAGACCTGGGGAGGGTTTTACTTTTCAGGCTCAGCACCTTTTATTCAAGTCCGTCGCCGCCGGTTTCGCTTCCGGTTCCGCCAGTAGAATCGCCGCCCGATGGGGTGTCGCCGCCGGATGGATTATCGCCTCCGGATGGATTATCGCCTCCGGATGGGGTAGTAGGAGGCGTATCGGTAGAGGTAAC
This sequence comes from Segatella sp., assembly GCF_977051555.1. NCBI lineage: Bacteria > Pseudomonadati > Bacteroidota > Bacteroidia > Bacteroidales > Prevotellaceae > Segatella > Segatella sp. Next base: position 4,408 of record NZ_CDRSSE010000007.1, on the reverse strand, counting down.
CTGCTTCACCACCTTGCCGTTTCGGTCGTAGCAGGTGATGTTGACGGAGGTCTCTTCGAGTTCCTTCTTGATGTCGGTGTTAGGCACGAAGATGATGTATCGGCGGGTGATGAGGTTGGCGCTCACCTTGTTCACATCCTCTACGGCGGTAGAGTTAAGACCGAATCGGAGGCTGCCCAGTCCTGGCACAGCCACGCTGTGGCCCTCGGTGGCCCATGCAGCAATCACTTCGCCGATGGCCGACCATCCGGCGTTGATCACCGCCTTAGGCAATCCGCTGCGAACGGCAGCTTCTTCTATCACCTTCGTGGCGTTGAGTTGGCTGTAGAGTTCAGCCTGCATCACGAATGCCCACTTTTGCTTACCTTTTTCGAACGCTACGTTGCGCTCAATTGCTTTTACTTTAATACCCATAATTCAAATCGTTTTTTTTTAATGGTTAAACAAATCAGTTTACTGAAGTTTCGCATGTGGGGAAGTTAAGGGAAGTTAGAGGGAAGTAAAGGGACAAATGTCCTAAGTTTATGCTAGAAGACTATTGTCTCTTAACTTCCCGAACGACCGTAGGGAGTGATAACTTCTTTAACTTCTTTAACTTCTTTAACTTCTGAACTTGCGAAACTTGAATCAGCCTACATGCAGCTGGTTACGCCGAGCGTAGTGCCTACGGCAGTAAGTACAGCGATAATCACCTGCAAGATAGTTTTCCAAACTTCCTTTTTCATTTTCTTTTTTCCTTTCTTTTTTTAATGGTTAAACAGTCAGTTTTTTTAGTGGTTAATTCAGTCTTTCTTTGAATGACAATGCAAAGATACAACATTTTTCTGGGAAATGCAATAGTTGTCCCGAATCACGTGCATTCCCCCTGTTTTTCCGATGGTGAAGGTATGCAGCGAGGGGGCTGAAACTGCGTGGCGACGCAGCCAGGGCTACGTCGCCACGTATCGCCAGCTACGTCGGGACGTAATCTCGGCTACGTCGGGACGCAGTTTGGGGGAAGATCAGTTGAATTGATAGTTTGCAGTACGGAACATCAAAGGATGTATGTTAAACCGAAAATGTGAATGTGAATGTGAATTTGAAATGTTTTTCAATGTTACCTGAAGGAGAAGCGTATAATAGTGTTTAAGTAATAGTAGCCATTATTATAGGTTCATATTATATATATAATAAGGTACGCGCGCGAGGACTGACTTTCATTCACAATATCCAATAAAAGGAATGGATGGAACAACCCGATACATTGATTTACATTTCAAATTCACATTCACATTCACATTTCGTTTTGATGGTTTTATAAAAAAAAGACAATTTGATAAAAAATAATTTAGAATTTATTTGTTTATTCGGGGAAAAAGTGTTACTTTTGTAGTTGCTATGAAAAATAACTTTCATGGTACAACTTAAATCGCAAGCCAATGACTGGACGAACCAAAAACAGCACCGAAAAGACTTCTTACGTTGTCTTCAAGTTTGATTTCTGCAAAAGCCGGAATCTTTCAAGTATCGAGGGTACTCTACCCTTGGATTTTCTCGAAATGTCATCGCCTGAAAAATATCAGGAATGTCAGACTGGTTTCGAGAAGGTAATGGACAGTTTGCTGAAAAGCAAGAAAATGACTTTGGTGGAATCACGGAAGAATGAGGAAGACGTTATTCACGACAACCGAATATTGGGATTTCGCGAAGGTGTGGCTGTGCTGGATGTATGCGCAGACAAAAAAGAATTTTATTGGAGTAACTTTAAGGAGAATGAAATTCACAACCAGCCTTTCTGCAAGGTAATCATTGATAATCGCCCCAACAGAGGTTTCCTTTTTGTGGAAGAATCTAGAATCTTCGGCGGCAAAAGGGGACAGGACAAGGTGGTGGCTCTTCTGCGTGATAATATCAACAGGGTGGCGAATCAATATGGCTGGAATATGGTGATTTCTGCCAAGTTGCCACCTGGTGATTTCTTTGATGCCGTGGCTGAAAGAATCAAGGCTGGTTGCAGGCCAAGGGCTGTGGTGTTTTCTTTTCCTCGCCATCAATCTCTCAGCGACGCGCCATATTCCTTTGTCATGCAATTACAGATGCAGCAATCATTAATGGAGTGTCTCAATGCCAGTATGTATGAGGTAAAATTTGGTACAGATAGAGGTGACCAGCTGCACTTAGACAAGGCAAACAGAGACATTGCCTTGATGGTGAACCTGTGCAGCAAGGAAGATTACGGCATCAAGGTATATTATTGGAAAGGTCCGTGCACCTCTTCCCGTTCGCTGAAACGAACCAAGGTGAAAATCTCCGATGTTGAGATTGTTGCTCTGGTTAATGGAGATGCTGTCTGTTGCGATTGTCATGGGAATTCTCAGTTTGCTTTGATCAATTCTCTTGATGTGATTCTTGATGATTTAAATGGTTACGACGATGAGGTTATTTAAGATGAAGACCAGACAGATGGTAGATAAATCTTTTTCGCAACACATGATTTATCAGGTTTTCCGAGCCATCACCCATGATATCTTCAATGATAAGACGTGGTTTCCTACGTCCAGATGTTCATGCGAGGATGTTTTTTATGAGGTGTTCTGCATCGTAGACAAAATGATGTTTTCGCATACCGATACCGAGAGCCGCCTTGCCTTTGTGGAGGGAATAGGGCAATATGAGAAAAACTATGTCGACGAGGATGGGTATGCTACAGCTCAGGAAGAGCGGCAGAGGATCGTATTTGTCATCCTGTATATGGCAGCTGTGATACTTCAGATGATGCCTTTGGAGTCGAAAGTGTTTCAGTTTTGCTCAATGATTATGGGGCAATGGAGAGGCTACGTAACTCAGGAGTTTTCTCAGCGGTGCCTCGGAGCAGTCGTGAAGAACCATGAGGTGGTTGAGCGGCTGGCAGCCAATATCGGTTATTATGGCGAGGATGGTTTCTTCGTTTCATCTCAGATCAATGAACTGATGCGCCAGAACAATGATGAAGATTATCTTCACGGATTCGAGCCCAAGCTGAAGAGAACATTGGAATTGGAAGTGACAGATTTTGAGGTGCAGAAAAACGGCGGGCAGGAAAAAACGGAAGAAGAACATGAGGAGGAATGGAGCAACTTGAGCCAGGAAGAAAGAGTAAAGCGAGCCTTGCAGAAGATGATAAACGAGAAGGCTATTCCTTTGAAGAAAGACTATGCCCTGATTATGGTAGCGCTCTCCAGTATCGATGATTTTGACGGCGACTTTGAAAATGGCGCATCTTTCTGCAAGTATCTTACAGAACAGTTGGACATGCCTTCCAATCTGACCAATGCTAGTGCCATCTCCAAGCGTTTCTCCAAGATGCGCGGCGAATTCCCCAACTGGAGTTTTAAGGATGTGAAAGATCCTAACGCCCGGCAGAAACTCATCAATATCGCTAACCGCTTTGTTGCCATCTATCGTAAGGGACAGTAGGAAGCGGGGAAATGATGGCTTCTTGTGAGTGTTGGCAAGTTTTAGATGGAATGTTAAAAACGTAAAATAGAGCAAGCTTTAGGCATATTCTACGTTTAATATCAAAATAGGTTTAATAAACAAATTAGGATATGAAATATCTAGTAAAAAAATCAGTCTTACTACTGTTGGTAGTCTTGGCTTTTTGTGCGTGTGACAACAGCAATGACAATGGTGAAGTTACTCCGCCAAATCCACAGTCATCGAAATCTGTCGTCAATTATACTGGCGAAGTAGAGTTTGTGGTGGATGCGCCACAAATTCGTGAGGATATAGAGCAGGATTTGAAGGCAAACCCTCCTTTTGGAGGAAGCAAGAAATATCAGTTTATCACAAAAAAATACTCGACGCTTCCTGCTGTATATATGCTATATGCGGTGAATCCTGAGGACGATAAGTCTGCTGACGGATATATACTGAGCATCGCTGGTAAAGTGGAGAGTAAGGACAATTATAGATTGTTCTCTGCCGCTTCTGCAAATGCTTGGTATAAGATGGATATTGTGCCTGTCGACACAAAGGATGGCAAGCCTGTTGCAACATACGATGTGTTTATGCATCAAAATATTCCTTCTTCTTTGGTTCATAGCAAGATGTATTTCTGCGAAGACCTTACGGAGAAATATCGCCAGAAGTTCCCTAATGAAGACATTCATGCCGTGGTTCGCCGTTTGGTTCTTTCTTATGTCAGTAAGGGTGATATTATAAATGAATAGGAATATATCTGAATTCTGCAATGTGCATATGTTTGCTTGTCAAACAACTCTTTTCGTTTGCAAAAACACAACAATTTATTGGATACACAATAAAATGTATGTTTTTTAACGATTGATATTGATAAGTGAAAATTCTGTGGATGAACATCTCGGTTAATAAATCCTGAGATATTCATCACACAGAATTTGGGTATTGCATTTTAGAGGTTGATTTGAAA